>JAJYHV010000065.1:10057-125898 GCA_021790515.1 Pseudomonadota bacterium | reverse complement strand
CCTAATATCTCTATTCGCCATTTTTGCTTGCTGTCGATTCGCACCGGGTATGTTCAGGTTTCCAAAATCTAAAAGCATCATCTATCACCTCGTTCTGGTTATAGTTCAGAACCCGTATTCCTGCAACCCGGAAAATCACCTGAACCAAAATAAAAAACCATTCAAGTTGAGAAAATCCGCAAAACCAGAACACATCATACGCTATTATTAATAATAGGAAATGCTGTCAAAAAAATTTCATCTTCGCATCAATCATGCGAATTGCTTATCCCATTCCCGGTCATCCTGTTTCTTTTTGGCTTGAAGGCCGGTGACCGAATGACTCACCTTAATCTCGTTGTTCGATAGCCGGTTCCATCACAACCGACCCACCCCGCTAATCGCGCCGATATAAAACATAGCGCTCGACATGATTGCCCATACGTTGCCCGTGCCAGACAGCAGACCAGCCATTCACTGCAGGAATGTCTGCCTCATCGTCGCCGTATTCGACCAGCATGAATCGACAGGTTCGTTCGCCAACCGATGTTTCCCGCAACGTCTGCAAACCCAGATAATAATCGAGCATTCCCCGCACGCCAGCGCCCAACCCGCGACTCGCCACACAGGAATTTTGCGGCAAATAATGATTCAGATCCGACATCATCGGCGCATAACTCAGTCGCGCATCAATAGGGCGCACAAACAAAAACGCCGCCAAACCCCAAGCGAGCGTCATCCCTGCAGCCCATACCAGCAACGGGCGATGAATGGCGCGTTTCATACGCGTGAGCATCGCCAGCCAGGCCACACAGTACAATATCGCCAGCAACGCGGACTGCAAATGAAAGTGTCCTTGATACAACGGTTGCAACGCATGTAAATGACGCGCCAAATCGACGGGATAACCCAAATCCAACGCGCTCCAGTAAACCCAGACAGCCAACGCCAGCACACCAAAGGTCATCATGGCAAACCAGTACAAAGCGTTGGCGGCTCCTCGCCGCAAGCTGGCCGAACCGCCAGCAGCCAGCCAGGCAAGCGGTAGCAACAAGGGCAAACCGGACACCGGGTCGGGTTTGACATCACAGCTCAACACCAGCGTATTGCACAACCACATCACCAGCGGAAATATGACGCCAGGCACCCCCCAATTTCGTCTGGACTGCCATAAAGTCCACAATGCCAACGGCCAGGCCGGCCAGGCAAACCAGGGCAGGAATCCAAAATAATAGCCGGATGGGTACACGGGAGCAGCAGCCCAGAATACCAGTTGCTGCCGCTGCAACCGCCACCAATGCGCGAACCAGTCCGGCGCGGCATGCCATGCCTGCCACGGCCACCAGATCAGCCACGGCGAGGCGGCAAGCACAATCAGCGACAATGCCAGCCAGAACCGTCGGGTTCGCCATGCCGAACCGGCCACAGGCAACACCAGCAAAGTCAGGAGCAACGCCAATGTTTCCAGCACACCCGACGCCATGAAACAGATACCAATTCCCGTTCCGGCCAAAATGCTGCCCAACCATGTCCGCCGCAACATCAACGCCATGCCGTATCCGAACAACGCCACGCCACACAATTCTGCCGACTGCGGAATCGACTCGTGCGCCGCCACCCACAAACCGATGCTGCCCACCAGCGTCAACACCACCAGGCGACCGTGACGATGGCCGTACAATTCCCGCCCGGTCCAGGCAGAAAACAGCATCACCAACAGAATGAACATGCCCGCGGCCAGCCGCGCACCATCGTGCACGGGCAACCAGGGAGAAAGCAATTGCGCAAACAACGCGGCAACCAGAGGATACAAGGGTGGTGCGGCGTGCGCCCAGGGTTCGCCACCCAAAGTCGGTAGCCAGACCGGCGCGCCGGACAGAATGCTGTGCACCAACCCCATGGTTTGCGCCTCACTCCCTTTCCAGGGGGCATGTCCCACCAGGCCAGGCAACAACCAGGCCAGACACAACAACAGTGTCAGCGCAAATGGTGCAACACGAGAATCAGCAGAAGATCGGTACACGCGCAAGCCCGTAACATAAGGATGGTGCCATTCTACTGCAATCTTCTGCAAAAACCGTAGCCGAAAAAAAAGACAAGGCCACGCCCTGTCTTAAATTTACAAATTAGCACTCGATTAATCTGGCTGATTTTACAACCAGCCCACTTTGGCCAATATTTATTTCATGCCGTATTTTTGGCGGAATTTCTCGACACGCCCTGCCGTATCGACAATCTTTTGCTTGCCGGTATAAAACGGATGACAGGCAGAACAGACTTCCACATGCAGATTCTTGTTCATGGTCGAACGGGTGGTAAACTGGTTGCCACAACTGCAGGTAACCTGAATTTCATTATAGCTGGGATGGATATCGGTTTTCATATCAAGATTCCTTTTGGGCTTTCAGGCGACAGCCAGCCGCGACACGGCTATAGATGTGGCCATACATACCGCGGCGAGTACGCGGAAAGCCGGGTATTATCCACTCTGTTTTGGAAATTGGCAAGAAAAAAGTGTCAGCCCGACATATTGCCATGAGCATGCCGCCTTGAGAATCACCATGAGGCATTATGATCCATTCAAACCATTCTCCACAAATAAATCACGACACCGCCACGAACAGTTCCATGCACGAACAGTTCCATGACGCGCCATCAATGGTGACGTGCCTTGAGCAAGGCGCGTTGATGCACGTATTGTTGATGCACTTATTGATGTTGATGCACTTGATGCGCACACAAGCGCGTTGCACCATTCGAAAATATCATCTATAATTCGCGGTTTCCCTTCCCTCACCGTTAGCGCACGGGAGGGTTTTTCATCCAGAAGGCAACATCCTGACCAACAAGGTTGGCTCAACCAGAGTCCACACATGAGGTCTGCACAAAGGAGCGCATATGCGTCATTATGAAATCGTTTTTATCGTTCACCCGGACCAGAGCGAACAGGTTCCGGCCATGGTCGAACGCTACCGCACCCTGATTACCGGCCACGGCGGCATCATTCACCGCCTGGAAGACTGGGGGCGCCGCCAACTGGCATACCCCATCCAGAAAATTCACAAAGCCCATTATGTGTTGATGAACATCGAATGCGACCAGAAAACGCTGGAAGAACTCGAGCATGGCTTCAAGTTCAATGACGCCGTTCTGCGCCACCTGAGTATCCGTATGGATGCAGCGGTCAACGCGCCTTCCGTCATGATGAAGGAAGAAAAATCCCGTTCGCTGTTATCAGGTGCCGCAGAAGCTGTCGCTGCTTGAATTCGCCTGCCAACCAGACAAGATTGTGCGGCACGCTGCTGGACATGTCTGCCGTGCGCTATACCCCCGCTGGCATCCCCATCCGGGAACTGCGTCTGGCACACCAGTCAGCACAGGTCGAAGCCGGACACCAGCGACAGGTAACGTTAGAGATAGCGGCCATGGCAGCAGGCGATACCGTGCAACAACTTGAAAAACTGGCGATTGGCGATACTTGCTGCATCAGCGGATTTTTGAACAAAAAAAGTTTACATAACCATCAATTGGTACTGCATATCAGCAGCATCCAAGCCTTTCAGGAGTAACACGTATGGCTCGCCCTACCAACACCAACACCAAACGGCGCGACAGTTCGCGCCAATTGTTTAAACGTCGCAAATTCTGCCGTTTCACGGTTGAAAAAATCACTTGGGTCGACTACAAAGACGTCGAACTGCTAAAAGATTTCGTGGCAGAAAATGGCAAGATTATTCCAGCGCGCATCACCGGCACCAAAGCCCGTTTTCAGCGCCAGCTGTCCACCGCCATCGAACGCGCACGCTTTCTCGCGCTAATGCCTTACACCGATTTGCATTGAGGAGAACACCATGCAAGTAATTCTGATGGAAAAAGTCGTCAACCTCGGTGCATTGGGTGATGTTGTCAAAGTCAAAGATGGCTACGCACGCAATTATCTGATCCCGCAAGGCAAAGCCAAACGTGCCACGGAAACAAACCTGCGCCAGTTCGAAGAACGCCGCACAGAACTGGAAAAACTGCATGCCGAAGCGCTGGCCGCCGCCCAGGCCCGTGCTGCCCAATTGACCGAACTGTCTCTGGTCCTGCGTCAGAAAGCCGGCGTAGACGGTCGCCTGTTTGGTTCGGTGACGCACATCGATATTGCAGCTGCACTGACTTCACAAGGCATCGAAATCCACAAAAGCCAGGTTCGCCTGCCTGACGGTCCGCTCAAGGCAATCGGAGAATTTCCCGTCAACATTGCCCTGCATACCGACGTCGTTACCGAAATCATGGTCATGATCGAACCACAAACCTGACCCTGTCCGACTGAGGATGTCCGAACATCCTCAGTCAAACCGAATTCCCCTCGTCAGTCTTTCTTCCGCGCTCGCGGGTGCGCCATGTCATAAACCTTGGCCAGATGCTGAAAGTCCAGCCGGGTATACACCTGTGTCGAGCGAATATGACTGTGTCCCAACAATTCCTGTACCGCGCGCAAATCGCCTGAAGATTGCAACAAATGACTGGCAAATGCATGTCGCAGCATGTGTGGATGCAAAGACTCGCCCAGGTTGACTCCCTTTGCCCGGCGCGCCAGACGCAAGGCAATCGCCCGTTGACTCAAATGCCGTGACGGATGACGTCCGGGGAAGACAAACGCACTGGATATAGAACACTGACTCAACCACGCCTGCAATGCCTGTAATGCCTGCCGGCCAATCGGCACGATGCGCGTTTTGCTGCCTTTGCCCAACACCCGGATTTCGGCCTGCTGTGCGTCAACATCCCTTCGTTGCAATTGC
Organism: Pseudomonadota bacterium; assembly: GCA_021790515.1. Taxonomy (GTDB): domain Bacteria; phylum Pseudomonadota; class Gammaproteobacteria; order Burkholderiales; family Sulfuriferulaceae; genus Sulfuriferula. The sequence goes on along the minus strand of JAJYHV010000065.1, from coordinate 121,132 downwards.
GCGAGCTCGCTCAAACGCAAGCCGGAAGAATAAAACAGCTCGCACATTGCCTTGTCACGCAACGCCAGCGCCGAATCTTCCCATGCTGTATCAAGCAGGGCTTGCGTCTGTTCAACCGACAATGTGTGCGGCAACGGCGATGCGGTTCTTGGTGCGCGAACACCATCGCACGGCTGACGTATCACGCCCTGCCGCCGTGCCAGATAACGGTAAAACCCGCGCCAGGCGGACAAAATCCGCGCCAGACTGCGGCCAGACAAACCCTGTCCATGCAAACGCGACAACGCCCGCTGAATATCCGTGGTTTCCAGACCCGTCAACGCCATGCCAGCCGGAACAGGCAACAAGCGGATATCACGGGCATATTGCGCGATGGTCAACGCGGATAAGCCACGTTCGGCAGCCAGATAATCCAGCCATGCCGCTATCTGGTCATGGTGATCGCCGTAATAGCGATCACCGTGGTGGTCACGACAACGGTCAGACCCGTCATCGTGCCCGCTGTCCGGCGCGATATCCGGTTTTATGCCCGTTTTCGTATTCGACTCATTGCCCAACATGTTCCACCAATATTGACAGCCGCTCCAAAGCAGCAGCCGCAAGCTGCCCCAACCGCTCCAGATACAGCGTGCCCATCTCAGGAAAAAAGCGCCCCGCTTCTTCGGAAGCCAGAATCAACACCCCATAATCGCGAGCGCCACGCAAGGGAATTGCAGCGTACGAGCGCGTCTCCACGCCACCCAGCCAGACAATGACATCCGGATGCAACCAAGCCCCGCATTGCGGTTGCTGCATGGTGCTCACCCAATCCATCACGCTGGCTTCGCACGGTTGACATTCACTCAATCCGTCATATCCATCATATCTGCCACCCCACAATCTGGCTACAGTGCAAGGCAAAGAAAACTGCAACCGCAGATGATAATACAGCGCAGCAAGCAGCGCTGGCAAATCTTTGGCGGCAATCAAATCCAACGCCAACACATGCATTTTTTGCGCCGTCGCGTCATTTTCTTCGCCAAACCGCACAAACTCGGCCAGTCTGTTTTCCAACAAGGAAATCTTTTCCCGTAAATTGAGAATCTGCCGTTCCGCAATCGAAATGGCCCGCCCGTCAAATGGATGCGTCACCCGCACATCCGTCAACAGATGCGGATACTGATCAAAAAATTCCGGGTGGGTTGCCAGATAACGAGCAATATCTTCAGGATTCATGTGCTTCCAATAATGTGACGGGTAAAACACCCTCAAAACTGATTGCGGTCGGACCGGTCAGCCAGACCGGATCATTTGCATGACCGCTCCACGCAATCTGCAATACACCACCACGGGTGCTCACTTCGACCGGTGAGGTGACATCACCGGACCGGATACCGGCTACAACCGCCGCACACGCACCCGTACCACAAGACAAGGTTTCACCGGCACCTCGTTCGAACACGCGTAACCGCAAATGATGCGCGTCCACCACCTGGGCAAATCCAACATTGACCCGCTGCGGGAAACGAGGATGTGATTCCAATGTGATGCCGAGGCTAGTCACCGGTGCATCCTCAACGGTATCTACAAATAACACGGCATGCGGGTTTCCCATTGACAATACACTCGCCAGCCAGGTTTCGCCTTCGACGTCCAGCGCATACTGGCTGGTCTCGGCATCTGCCACAAAAGGCACTTCAGCCGGCGCAAATCTCGGCGCACCCATATTTACCGTCACCCGCCCTCCGTCCTCCAGTCGCGGCACGATAATGCCGGACGCCGTCTCAACACGGATTTCCCGAGCCGATGTCAATCCATGGTGGTGCACAAAGCGGGCAAAGCAACGCGCGCCATTGCCGCATTGCGCCACTTCGCCACCATCCGCATTAAAAATGCGGTAACGAAAATCGGCATCCGCCCGTGTCGGGCGCTCAACCAGCAACAGTTGATCGCAACCAACGCCCACATGACGGTCGGCGATACGCCGTATCATGTCCGGCGACAGCACGACCGTCTGCCGGATAGCGTCCAGCACGACGAAATCATTGCCCGCCCCATGCATTTTCGTAAAAGAAAGTGCTGTCATCTCCATCCCTTGCGACTCGACACCTATCGGGTATAAAAACCGGCCTCACCTGCGGGCCGGGTCTTGAAACGTTTATGCAGCCAGAAGTATTGCGCCGGCATTTCCCTGACGCGTTCTTCGATAAACCGGTTCATCCGCGCCACATCGTCTTCCACGCTGCTGGTCGGAAAATCCTGCCAGGCAGGATAGAATCGTACCACATAGCCCGCTCCCCCGCCTAGTTGCCGGGTTACCGCCGGCAACACCACGGCGCCGGTCACCTTGGCAAGCCGTGGCAAAGCATTCACTGTCGCTGCCGGCACACCAAAGAACGGAACGAATACGGCATCCCTGGCGCCAAAATCCTGGTCCGGTAAATAATATAACGGCAACCCACGCCGAATTTCCGCGATCATCGGCCTGACTCCCTCGTGACGCGAAAACAGTCGCGATTGCCCGAAACGGGTACGCGCATGCAACATCAGGCGGTCAAAACGCGGATTTCTCAGTCGACTGTACATCGATACCAGCGGATGATATTCGGTGCTGATGCGGATACCGCCCATATCCAGACCGACGAAATGGGGTGCCAGCAAAATGAGTGGTTTGCCGTAAACAGCCTCAAAATGCTCCAGCCCCTCGATACGCACCAGACGATTGATGCGCGCAGCCGGTGACCACCACAACATGCCGTGTTCCAGCGCCGCTCGCGCCACACACTGAAAATGCTCGCGCAGCACCTTGTCACGTTCCTGTACCGACCATTCCGGAAAACACAGGCCAAGATTAATCTCCCCCACCAGACGTCGTGAACGGGCAACATGATACGCCAACCAGCCCAGCGCATTACCCAGCATTGCCTGCGCAGCAAGCGGCAGCCCATGCAGCAACCACAACACAAAAATGCCCAGTCGCGACATCATCCGGCATCGGGTGGTGCAACCCCACCAGGTTGTTTATAACGGTTATAGCTCCACAAATATTGATCCGGATACTGCATAATCAATCTTTCCAATGTGGCATTCAGCGTGCGTGTTGCCACCTGCTTGTCACCCGACAACGCGCCTTCCGGCATAGGTTGAATATGCACGCGATAACCTTGTCCATGCGGCAAGCGTTCGCCGAACATCATCAACACCACGGCACCCGTGCTCTCGGCCAGGCGTGCCGGCAATGTGGGGGTATACGCCGGACGGCCAAAAAAATCCGCCCACACGCCCTCCCCTTTGCTCGCCACTTGATCCGGTAAAATACCCACAGCTTCACCCCGTTTCAACGCCGCCAACAACAGGCGAACGCCTCGCATGTCTGCCGTAGCGAGCGTTATTTTGCCACGCGCACGTCCAGCGCACATCAGCGCCTCTGCCCAACGCTGGCGCGGGGGACGATACATCACGGTCATCGGATAACGGGAAGCATAATACAAGCTGACAATTTCGAAACAGCCCAGATGTGGTGTCATCGCCAAAATCCCGCGCCCGCTCCGCACCGCTGCCTCGACATGCTCCCAACCCACGCACGCTTGTACCAGCCGCAACACCTGCGGATAGGGACGAAACCAGATCGGCACGACTTCGGCCGCACCACGACCCAACTGTCCGGCACTCACGCGCACCAGCGCGGCAAGAGAATCCGGCGATGTGGCCAAACCGCTGTGGCGCAGATTTTCTGTCAGTCGCGACGCATAGCGGGCATTGAAGCGCAACAGCAACACGCCACCCCAAGCCCCCAGTCCATGCCAGAACAACAACGGTAGCCGCGCCAACAAACGCAACAAAAATGGTAACAACGGCCTGGCCAAATTCATCACCGCCTGACGCCAGTTGTGATAGGATACAAAATTGTCAATAAACCAGTCATGAAAGCGCAATACAATGAAAGAATTTCTGTTCAGTTCCGAATCGGTATCCGACGGTCACCCGGACAAAGTCGCCGATCAAGTTTCCGATGCCGTGTTGGATGCCATTTTAACCCAGGACCCGTACGCGCGGGTAGCTTGTGAAACATTAGTTACCACCGGGTTGGTCGTCATTGCCGGCGAAATTACCACCCACGCCACCGTGGACTACAATCAGATTGCCCGCGACACGGTAAAACGGATTGGCTATGACAGCTCGGAAATCGGTTTCGATTACCGTACCTGCGCCGTACTGACCACCTTTGGCAAACAATCCACCGATATCGCGCAAGGCGTGAACGAAGGCGAAGGCCTCGATCTGGATCAGGGCGCGGGCGATCAGGGCTTGATGTTCGGTTATGCTTGCGACGAAACCCCCACCTTGATGCCGTTACCCATTTACCTCGCCCACCGACTGATGGAACGCCAGGCGTTGTTGCGCCGCGACGGACGTCTGCCATGGCTGCGTCCGGACGCCAAATCACAGGTGTCGGTGCATTATGTGGACGGCGTCCCCAGCCACGTCGATACCGTCGTCCTGTCTACCCAGCATCACCCGGACATCGGGCACTCCGCCATCGAAGAAGCCATCATCGAAGATATCATCAAACCATCCATTCCCCCTGATTTACGCAGTGGCAAAGTACGCTATCTGGTCAACCCGACAGGGCGCTTCGTCATCGGTGGCCCGATGGGAGACGCTGGACTCACCGGCCGCAAGATCATCGTCGATACCTATGGTGGCGCTGCGCCGCATGGCGGCGGTGCTTTTTCCGGCAAAGACCCCAGCAAGGTTGATCGCTCCGCCGCCTATGCCGGCCGCTATGTCGCCAAAAATGTGGTCGCCGCCGGACTGGCTGCGCGTTGCCTGGTACAGGTTGCTTACGCCATTGGTATCGCCAAACCGGTGTCGTTGATGGTCAACACCTTCGGCACCGGGCGCGTCAGCGATGAACGCATCACCCAACTGATTCTGGAACATTTCGACCTGCGCCCGAAAGCCATCATCCAGCAATTAGACCTGCTGCGCCCGATTTACAGCAAAACCGCAACCTATGGCCACTTTGGCCGTGACGAACCAGAATTCAGCTGGGAAGCAACCGATAAGGCCGAAGCATTGAAAATGGCCGCCGGCCTATAACCGAATGCACATGGCGCCGTAACAGGTGTCATGTGTCACCTGTCCGTCATGGTGCGGTGTTACCATGTACGCCAACCAGAGCATCAACCCGAAAGGTGAAGCTTATGTCCATGACCGACACACCGCCTGAAATCCAGCAACTGCTAAACCCCTGCGCAGTGAGTTTTCCTCGGAAACCGCTGCCTTTACGGCAGTCGGATGCATGGCGGAGTGGTTCCCCGGCGCGCTCCGGACGAGTTTCCACCCATACCGGCATGAAACATTACGCAAACCTGCCCCATGCCTGACACCATGACATCCCTCGATACTGTGCTGCAACAGGCAGAAGCCCTGCATCAACCCATCACGGCAGCCGTCGTGGCCACAGAAGAACACGTGCTGGAAGCAGCCTTGCTGGCTGCCAAAAACGGGTTGATCATTCCCATTCTCATCGGTGAAAAAAGCGCCATTCAAAACCTGTGCTCACTGCATGGCTGTCAGTTTGCCGTGGTTGAAACCCATTCAGCCGAAGAGGCCGCGATGGCCGGTGTAGAAGAAGTCCGGCAAGGCCGCGCACAAATGCTCATCAAAGGGCATCTGCATACAGCTGAATTTCTGCACCCCATCCTGAAACACCTGCGTCACACGCAACGTCTGTCACACGTATTTATCGGGCAGTTGAGCCATTACCCCAAACTGTTATTCATCACCGATGCGGTCATCAATATCGCTCCGGATCTCGCCGCCAAGGTGGACATTCTGAACAATGCGGCAAAGCTGGCCAATGCGCTAGGCATCGAGCGTCCAAAAGTGGCAGCTTTGTCCGCCATTGAAGATGTGAATACCGCTATTCCTTCCACCATCGACGCGGCCTGTCTCGCCAAAATGTCTGATCGTGGTCAACTCCTTGCGCACTTGCAGATTGATGGCCCTCTCGCGCTGGATAATGCCATCTCGCCCGAAGCCGTTCGTATCAAGGGTATTCACAGCGACGTAGCAGGTGACGCCGACATTTTGCTCATGCCCGACCTGGCCAGCGGCAACATTCTGTACAAAGCCATGGAATATCTGGCCGATGCCCGCTTTGCCGGCATTGTGCTGGGGGCAAGCGTGCCAGTCGTGCTGACCTCACGTGCCGATGGTCTGCAGACCCGGCTGGCATCCATCGCCCTGGGCAGGCTCGCACACGAACTCAATGTGTTCTGACGGTGTGTTCACGGTGCCTACGAAAAACGCACCGGAAAATCCCTGCATCGACGAATCAAGTGGTTTTTCTGGCCTGCTCGTACGCGTGCAATGATTCCAGGCACTTGCGCACGAACGATGGCCGGGTACCGGACGTTCCGTCCAGCCAACGGGTCAGCGTCGATTTCGACACACCCAACGCTTGTGCGGTTTCCATCATATCGTCAGCGGCAATCCCCAAACGTTGTTGCCAGCGGGCAATGAATTCCGGCAGGCTGTGCTGCATCTCTTGCACTGCATCAAACAGATAGGGGGTTTCATCCGTCTGCCGACCATCGCGAACGTTACGAATGGCTTCCAGCACGGCAACGGGGATCTGCCGTGTGCGCCCATACACGTAGGTCATCATGCGCGAACGCGGAATACCGGCGATACGCGCCAGATCATCATGTGTCAAACCCATCGATTTTTGCAGGTCCAACAACTCCTTCTGATCATCGCGCAGCACTTGTTCAACCTGACCGCGTACGCGCCGAGGTCTGCCAGAACCACTTGTCGGCTCATTTTTGCGCGCTTCACTGATTGCTTCCAACACTTTAATTTTTTCTGCAATCTTGCTAGGAATGCGCGAAGGCTCGCCATAGAGCATGACCACCATTCGTGACAGAGGAACGCCGACAGCCGTCGCCATGGCCTCGTCAGACAAATTTAAGCTGTTTTTCAACGCCTTGAGATTATCTTGCGCCAATTTGTTTGCCGACACCGGTCGACCGACCACCTGTGTTGAGGACACTTGCTCCAATATCTGCTTATCCATACACTTTCGTCTTTCGCATTGTGAAGTATTGGAGTATAGCGCAGATCACATCGAATGAGTAGTCTCACGTATTGATTTTTTTAAAATAATTATATTTTTTTCAGGAGCGCCACAGATAACCGGCTTCAAAAAAATGGGCGCCTGCTGGCGCCCATTTTTAACACGACATGGTCGTTGTTCCCGATCAGGACTGCCCCGACAGATAAGTTGCCACGGCACGAATCTGCTCATCATCAAGGCCGTGCGCCACGCCTTTCATGATTGCCGCCTGCGGACGCTCGTCGGTATATTTGATCACGTGCAACTGCTTGATGATGTAATTCGCATGCTGCGATGCGATACGCGGGAAATTGTCATGCCCGTGCCCATCCGCACCATGACAGGCAAAACACGGAGGCACATTGGTTGCCGGAATGCCGTTGTGGAATATTTTATCCCCTTCCGCAACCAACGTCGTATTGGTCGGCGCGCCATGCGTGGGAATCTGGCCATAATAATAACTCGCCAGCTCGGCAATCTGGTTATCGGTCAGACTACGTGCAATTCCCCACATGTATTGCGTCGCTTTCGGGTCGCTGCGGCCATGCGAACGAAATGCCTTCAACTGTTCGGTCAAATATTGCGGTTGCTGTCCCGCCAGGCGCGGAAACTGTGCGTCAATCGAATTGCCTTGTGCGCCGTGACAGAACGAACACACCTGTTCGGCCAACTGCTTACCCGACAAATTCGGGTTGGCCAAATCTCGCGAGCTCTGGATATCAGAACAACCTGCGACCAGCGCAACACCCCCCAACACCACAACTGTCATCAATTTCTTCATCATCATTCTCCTAAATTCGGGTTCAATATGTCATCTCGCCAACTGATCGCTCGCGTCAGAAAGCAGCCCAGACATACAGGAACGACGTGTTGTAGTCGCCGGGTTTCGTAATCGGCAAGGTTTGCGCTGTGTCATAATAATTTGGCGTGCCGGTCAAATCGAGCGCGCCGACCGAGTTATAAAAGGTGTACTGATACCCTATGCGCACATTCTGGACCGGTATCCAGAATATTTCCGGCGTCCAGCCAGAGGTTCCATTACCAAACATGGAAGGCCCGTAATTGTTCAAGCTGTTCGTTCCGGAAAAAAATGCCAGCGAACCACCGTATTTCGCCTCGTAGGTATACGATGCCTTGGCACGAAACAGCGAGTTGGTATCCGACACGGACCCGGCGCTGCCATAATTGACGGTTTCATTGATATCTGACACTTCAACCGTCACCGTATTTGGATCCAGTATGTACTGATACTGAAAATCCACCATGTTGTCACGGTATTCATCTGTCAAACCGGAAGAACCGTTTTCATACTGATTGACATCAAAATAGGTATAACCCACCATCGCGTTGCTGTCACCCCAATCATGGGTCAAGGCCAAACGCAGATAAGGGTTCGTGCCGGCAATATATGTCTGGCTCGCACCTGGGGGATTCTGCGGTTGCGTCAGGAACGAAAACACGCCGTTACCGGTCCTGTACCCCGATATTTCCGCATAGATTGTCTTGTTCCAGTATACATATGCACCAGCACCCACCGCTTGTTGTGCCAACCCTCCGTCCAGAATGGGGGCAAGAAATCCCGGTCCGGCACCATTGGTGGATCCGGGAACGTAGCCATAACCCCAGGCAGGAGAACTGTTCCATACGTCTTCCACGGAAGGATTGTTGTTGAAGGTCACGCCATAGATCAAGTCAGTCGAATCATTGACAATCCGGTTGGCGTATCTGAAGTCGGTATTGTCCGAACCGGCCTGACCGCTGAACGGACCAATGAACGGGCCCGTGCCGGTCGAAGGAGAATTATACGTGTACTGCGCCAGGAAACCGATGTTGTCAGTAATCTTGCCGCCGGCAAACAAACTGGCGGTATTGAACGAAAAGGCACTGTTTGGCGGCGCTGCCCCCACATTTTTTTGCTCTGTTCCCGTAAACACCGCCATCACCGCCAGCGGCAGCTTGGTGCGCTGTCCCAAGGTGTAACCCGTCAGTTTGAACATCCGGCCATACGGTGTCAGTTCCGGGAATTGCCCACCCACGTGACACGCCTGGCAATTTTGTCCGGTCTGGCGCGCAAAAATCGGCGTGGCGGACGCCTGCAACGAAACTGCCGTCGTCGTGACGGCCAACGCGGTTGGCAAAACCCATTGCAGATGACGCACCATCGCGCGCATGCCAGAGGATATGCGATATTTCATGTCTTTTTCTCCCAAAATAACAACTTCCCGAACCGCCGAAAACTGCCGGTATCATCCTGACGCACAACCACAAAGAGAAACACCGTCTTCCAGCGATGCGCACCCTACCCGGGGCAACCCCGAAACTGACCTTAGTATAAGCGAATGTAATAAGATATTAATATATCTTTTTAACAACAGCGAGCGAAATTTTTCGTTTGACAATCTGACGAATTGTTGCTATCAAGAGATGCCAAAAACGGCCAGCTAATCCGGCAACAGTCTTTCGTCACGCCACAACGCATGTATCTGCTCACGCTGCCGAATCGGAACAACCTCACCGTCGCGCAACATGACTTCGGCTGCGCGTGGCCGTGAATTGTAGTTTGAACTCATCGACATGCCGTAAGCACCAGCAGATTTTATCGCCAGCAGGTCGCCTTCCGCCAATGCGAGTTGGCGGTCATGCCCCAGAAAATCGCCCGTTTCGCACACCGGCCCCACTACCTGCCAGACAACCGGCACGGCGTCACGTGGATGCACCGGCACAATGGCATGCCATGCTTCATATAATGCCGGGCGCATCAAATCGTTCATCGCGGCGTCGACAATGGCAAAGTTTTTCTCCAGCCCCGGTTTCAGATATTCCACCCGGGTCAGCAATATGCCCGCATTCCCCACCAGCGCACGACCAGGCTCCAACAATAACGTCAACGACCGCTGGCCCAATTTCTGTTGTATTGCCGCAACATAATTCACCACCGGAGGAGGCGTTTCTTCGTGATAACGAATGCCCAACCCGCCCCCCAAATCCAGGTGACGCAAAACAATCCCTTCGTCTGCCAGCGCATCGACCAGACGAAGTATGCGATCCAGCGCATCGACGAATGGAGTGATCTCTGTCAACTGTGATCCGATATGGCAATCGATGCCGATGGTTTCCAGCGACGGCAGGCTGGCAGCCAGACGATACAAACGCAGCGCGTCTTCATGCGGAATGCCAAACTTGTTTTCTTTCAGGCCGGTAGAAATATACGGATGCGTGCCAGCATCCACATCGGGATTCACGCGCAGCGAAATCGGTGCGCGCAGACCCAGATCGGCAGCCAGACGATTGATGCGATACAATTCCGGCTCGGATTCCACGTTGAAGCAACCAATACCCTGTTGCAAGGCAAAAACGATTTCGTCTTCCCGTTTACCGACGCCAGAAAAAACGATTTGGGACGCTTTGCCTCCTGCGGCCAGCACGCGTTGCAATTCACCCATCGAAACGATGTCAAACCCTGCACCAAAACCGGCAAACAGTTGTAAAATAGCCAACGACGGGTTAGCCTTCACGGCGTAGCATATTTGGTGCGGTTTGCCGTGCAAAGCATCGTCGAATGCCCGATAATTGCGAGCCAGCGTTTCAGCATCATATACATAACAAGGTGTACCATACTGATCGGCAATCATGACAAGGGTAGCGGCGTCAAAAGGCAGAAGCGCTGCGTTCATGGCTGGCTCCCGCTTGTTGCCGACGCCCCGGTTTGAACCGGTACCGCTTGCGCTGACGGCGGTTTTTGAGGAAGCTTTTTAGGCAGGTAGAGCGCACCCTTGGTGCCACACGCAGATAACAGCAACAGCAACATCGACATTCGCAAGAACCACATGCCACACAACCTTATCACAAACACACAAGGCGCAGTCTAACATGACAGAATCGGAATTCAACCAGTTAAGCGACACGCTGTTTCAAACCATCGAAAATCTGCTGGAAGCCGCTGACGGCGAGGTGGATTTTGAGCTGGCCGCAGGCAATGTGCTGGAAATCGAATGTGCCGACAGCAAAATCGTCATCAATCGTCAGCCTGCGCTACACGAAATCTGGGTTGCCGCTCGCTCGGGCGGCTTTCATTACCGCTGGCAGGAAAATGCGTGGCGCAACACCCGTGACGGCAGCGAACTGTTATCGAGTCTGGCTGCGATACTGAAACAACAATGCCAGGTCACCCTGCCCAACCAACACCCATGAGCCACGCCACACCAGACAATCTTGTCTGTCCACAGACTGCCCACTTTAGCGCACCGCTTGAATTGCAATCGGGCGGCACACTGCCAGACTGGGATCTGGTATACGAAACCCATGGCACACTGAATGCCGATGCCAGCAATGCCATTCTCGTCTGTCACGCCCTGTCCGGCAACCACCATATTGCCGGCTACCATCACCCGCAAGACAAAAAACCTGGCTGGTGGGACAACATGATTGGCGTGGGGAAACCCATCGACACCCGAAAATTTTTTGTCGTCGGCGTCAACAATCTGGGTGGTTGCCACGGCTCAACCGGCCCGTCGTCGATTAATCCCGCCACCGGTAAGGCATGGGGAGCACAATTCCCCATGGTGACGGTCATCGACTGGACACACGCACAGGCTCAACTCGCCGACCGGCTCGGTATCCGTCAATTTGCCGCCATCATCGGTGGCTCGCTGGGTGGAATGCAGGCGCTACAATGGAGTATCACCTATCCGGATCGCCTGCGCCACTGCCTGGTCATCGCTGCTGCACCTTACCTCACCGCACAGAACATCGCATTCAACGACGTTGCACGGCAGGCCATCCTGACCGACCCCGACTTTCATGACGGCAATTATTACGCGTTTGGCAGCACCCCGCGGCGCGGATTGCGCCTGGCCCGCATGCTAGGACACATCACTTATTTATCCGACGACGCCATGGGCAGCAAATTTGGCCGTGTTTTACGTCATGGCAGCTTTGCTTACCATCATGAAGTCGAATTTGAAATCGAATCCTATCTGCGCTATCAAGGCGACAAATTTGCTGAAACTTTTGACGCCAATACCTATCTACTGATGACCAAAGCGCTGGATTACTTTGACCCGGCACAACATGCCGAAAGCCTTGCTGCCGCCCTCGGCCCGGCCCGCGCCAGCTTTCTGGTCATCTCGTTTACCACCGACTGGCGCTTTGCCCCCGAACGCTCGCGCGAAATTGTGCGTGCACTGCTCGATAACGGCCGGGATGTCAGCTATGCGGAAATCGAGTCTACCCATGGTCACGATGCTTTTCTGATGCCGCATGCCCATTATCATGCACTGATACGCGCTTACATGGACAGAATAAACCTATGACCCGGCAAGATTTCGAAATTATCGCCCAATGGATTGCACCGCAGTCGCGCGTACTGGATCTGGGGTGCGGCAACGGCGACCTGTTACGCCATCTGCAACAGGCACAACAAATTCATGGTTATGGCGTTGAAATTGCTGACGACCGCGTGCTCGCTTGCGTGAAACAAGGAATCAACGTCATCCAGCGCGATCTGGAAGCCGGGTTGGCAGAATTTACCAATCACAGTTTCGACTATGTCGTGCTGTCGCAGACCTTGCAAGCCGTACACCAGACCGAGGCCATCCTGCAAGAAATCCTGCGTGTGGGAAAAACCGGTATCGTTGCCTTCCCTAACTTTGGCTACTGGAAAAATCGCTGGCAGATTCTGCGTGGACGCATGCCCGTCTCCGAAGACCTGCCTTATCAGTGGTATGACACCCCGAATGTCCACCTGTGCACCATGCATGATTTTGAACAACTTTGCGTGCGCCTGAACATTCGCATCCGCGAATGCGCCGTCATGACGCGCGGCAAACGCATCCATTGGCTGCGCAATTTTAGCGGCAGCCTTGCCATGTACCGCATCGAACGGCTGACATGACCCCGGCACAACTGCACCTCGATCTGGACAACAAGCTTGCCACAGCCAGTGGCAGTTGGCGCCTCATTCAACTGGACAAAATCGAAACTGCCGCTCCAAACGCTACCGAGGCAAACCCTTCTTCACCGGTTGTTCTTGATGGCGGCCAGATCGACAATCTGGATCCCAGCGGGGCATACTGCCTCATTTCCCGTCTGGCGGCACGGGGCATCGCGCCAGAAGCAGTACAGACCGCCGGCTTTTCATCACAGCATCAGGCCATCTTCGACCTGGTGCGTGAACATTACCCCGCCAGCCTGCGCCAAAATGAAACCCCGCTCTGGCAACGAGGGCGCGCCCTGTTGCGCCGGTTGCAACAGGTCGAACGCTTCATGCTGGAGAGCGTGCGCCTGATTGGCGTGCTGGGTACGGAAACCGCCCAACTGCTACGCCATCCGGGGCGGTTTCGTTACCGCGAATTCACCAATCAGATTGAGGCTGTTTTCGTCAGCGCCATTCCGCTCATCGCCTTGATGATGTTTCTGCTCGGCATTGTTTTTGCTTACCTGCTCGGTCATCAGGCGATACAATATGGCGCCAATATTTTTGTTGTCGACGGAACGACTCTCGCCGTCTGCCGCGAATTATCGCCTGTGCTGGTCGCCATTTTGGTCGCCGGCCGTTCGGGCTCTGCCATTACCGCGCAAATTGGCACCATGAAATTTGACGAAGAGCTGGATGCCCTGCGCGTGATGGGTCTGTCTCCCTATCAAGTGCTCATCATTCCTCGCATATTGGCACTGGTATGCACCCTGCCCCTGCTGGTCTTCGTCGGCGACATTACCGGCATTCTGGGCAGCATGCTGGTGGCTTCCCGTCAATTGGGCATCCAGCCCGCCGAATTCATTACCCGCATGATGAGCGAGCTTGATCTGCCCACCGTCATCATCGGGCTGTCCAAAGCACCCATATTTGCCCTGTTCATCGGCCTGATTGCCTCGGAAGGAGGATTACACGTCGAACACAGTGCCCGCAGCATTGGTGCCAGCACCACGGTAACCGTCGTACGCAGCATTGTCGCCGTCATCGGCATCAATGCCCTTATCGCCATTACCCTGGTTCGTCTGGATATCTGACATGCCGGCCACAGACACCGTCACTGCCGCCCGCCCCATCGTCGTTGAAACCCGCCATATTGTCACCCGGCTGGGCAAGCAAACCATTCATCAAGGCGTGAGCCTTTCCGTGCGACAAGGCGAAATCGCCGCGCTGATTGGCGGTAGCGGTACCGGAAAATCTGTCCTGCTGAAAGTGCTGTGCGGATTGTTACGCCCTGCCGACGGCTCGGCACGCCTGTTTGATACGGATATCTGGGTCACCGACAGTGAAACGCGCCAAATGGTACGGCAACGTTTTGGCATGCTGTTTCAGGATGGTGCGCTATTTTCATCGTTGACCGTCGAACAGAACATCGCCGCTCCATTGCGTGAACATACCCGACTTTCCACCGCTGCCTGCCTGCGTCTGGCGCGCCTGAAGTTATCCATGGTAGGACTGGAAGCCTCTGCCGCACGCAAAATGCCGGACGAACTCTCCGGCGGCATGCGCAAACGTGCCGCGCTGGCTCGGGCCTTGGCGCTGGATCCGGAACTTTTGTTTCTGGATGAGCCCACCTCTGGATTGGATCCGGTCTCTGCCCGCAGTTTCGACCAACTGTTGCGCACGCTGCGTGACAACCTGGGCTTGACCGTCTTGCTGATTACCCACGATCTGGATTCACTTCTGGCGCTGGCCGATCAAGTCATCGTTCTGGCGCAAGGCAAGGTGTTGGGTAGCGGTACTTTGCCCGAAATCCAGCAATTGCAAGACCCTTGGCTGAAAGCTTATTTTTCCAGCCATCCTGCCAGTCACACACCACCCACATCAACTCCTGAGGATACGCATGGACAGTGAAGCCCGCTATATTCTGGTCGGCAGCATCCTGATTGCTGTCAGTCTGCTGTTGGTGGCCGGTATCATCTGGCTGTCTGGTGCCGGACAGCAAAACGATAATGACTACACCATTTACTTTCGCCATCAATCCATGAACGGACTGGATATCAGCAGCCCGGTCAAGTTGCATGGAATCAAAATTGGCGAGGTCAGCGATTATGCCTTTACCAATGACGACAGTGAAGCGGTAAAAGTGCATATCAAGGTTATCCCCAACACACCGATTCACGTCGACAGTATTGCTACCGTCGACCGCAACATCGTCACCGGATTGGCCAGCATTGACATTTCGAATCCGCATACCCGCAGCCCGCTCATGCCCGGCACCAAATCCCGTCCCTGGCCAGTCATTGCCGAAGGTCGATCCGATTTTGACAAGGTCGCCACCACGCTGGGCGAAATCAGCAACAGAGCGGCGCAAACGCTCACCAATATCAACCAGTTGCTTGACGCCGACAACCAGCGTCGCATCGCCAGCACACTGAACAATCTGCAACAATTCTCGGCTCTGCTGGTCGCGCACGGGCAGCAACTCAGCAGCAGCATCGACCATCTCAACAATGCCGCTACGGCGTTGACCGATGCTGCCCGACACGTCAGCACCCTCTCCGACCACGCAGATAACGACCTCGTCCTGCTGACACAACACACCGACGCCTCACTGCAACAGGCCACACAAACCTTATTACAATTGCAACAACAGTCCGTTATCCTGTCGCAGGACGCGCAACAACTGGCTGATACGGGCAGCGCCCGATTGAACCAGATCGGCAACGACATTCATCAAGACAGCCTCTCCATACAGGAAGTTGGCCGCAAACTGGCTAATCCGGGACAAATCTTTTTCAACAACAGCGCCAAAAACCGTGCGCCAGGAGAATGATGCCATGCACGACGCCTTACGTTCCATGCTGTCTCGTTGGCTGCCAAGCCTGACCGTCTCCATGCTCCTTGCCGGTTGCATCGATTTCAGCAGCATCGAGCACCCACACCAGATTTATGTACTGCAGGCGCCGGCTCAACAAGTCTTGCCCCCGCATACCTGCCGTGCCGACGTACTGCGGGTCGCCAACACATGGTCAACGAGTTTCGATGACCGCAGCGATCTGGTCTACAGTCGTCAACCCGACACCCGCGGACATTACCGCTACGCGCAATGGAGCGCCCTGCCGGACGTCCGTTTCAACCAGTTGCTGTTCACCCGGTTGCTCGCCGACCGTATCGATTGCACCACCATCGATGCACGTAGCAACGCCAATGCCGATCGCAACCTGACCACTGAATTGCTGGATTTTTATCACGATGCCGCAACACCGCCCGGGCAGGTCGTTGTTCGCGTCAGCGCAGAACTCTATGACTTGCACACTCACCGTCTGATTGCACGTCACACATTTTCCGTGACCCGACCAGTATCCCGATTTAACGCTGCAGGAGCGGCAAAGGCCTTCAATCAGGCAACCGGGCAACTTCTGGACGACCTCTCTGTCTGGCTCGACAATACGTCAAAAAACAACGCAACCTCCCCATCTAAATCTTGACGAATCCGTTATCTCAATATTATCGACAAAAGAAATTAGCTGCATTATTTCGTGTGAAAAATGAGCAATATTCACCAACCCATTCTGTTATCGCATGATTTTTACTTACCCACACAAGCTGTGGATAACTTTGTGCACAACCTTGCCGCACACGCGCTAACTCAATGCCGGGCAAGCATTTTATTAAAGCGCCTAAAATTTTTGCAACAAATTAAATCAATAAAAAACAATATGTTATGTTTTTTATGCCACGATAACCGACCCCCGTCTGGCCAAGAACGTCCCGCCTTTGTTTTTGTGCGCAAATCCGGAAAAAACGGAGCAATTATCGGCTTGTCAACCGATTGACGCACCGAAAGCGCCGAAAATTCGGAAAATATTCCACCCCCTTTTCAGTCAGCACAGCATCCAGCGCCATATCCCACGGATCGCAGGGCAATCTTTCGTCGTAACGCTGACAGGCATACGCCACGCCCAGTAAAAAAGGACGGCGCCAATGCCGACGCTGGCGCAAAAAAGCCAACGTGGCATCAAAAAATCCACCTCCCATGCCCAATCGATGCCCATGCGAATCATAAGCCAGCAATGGCACGCACAGCACGTCCAAATCGCGCGCGCGCACGCCCTGGCCTGCGGCAATTTCCGGAATGCCAAACCGATTGTCGACCCAGCGAGTATCCGTTTCCAGTCGAGTAAACCACAACCGTTTTTGACGCAAACCCCGAGGCAATACCGGCAGATATACAGACTTTCCCATGGCAAACAAGCGATTGATAAGCGGCAACACGTCAATTTCCGCCCCATGCGACACAAACAGGCCAAAGCGCCGAGATCGCCAGATCATGCCTTCATGCAACACATGTCGGACAATCGCGCGCGCGGCCAAACGTCGATTGAATACGGATAAATCTCGACGACAACGCCGCATGCGACGGCGCAAGCGCGACTTGTCCTCTTGCAGAAGAGAAAATTCAGAAGAAAGCATGGGAGCCCCCGCAGATGCCGTTGAACTGCTGATCTTGAACCTGGGGTTCAAGTGGTCGCAGCGGCAGCACTTCAGGCACATTACACGACATAACGCACACACCAGTACTGAACACTTACCGCAACCGGCATAAAGCTATTGGTTCAAAGCACTTGCAATCCTGACGAACACCGCAGGCGCACAGAAAACATGAAAACGCACTTCTGACAAAACCCCGCTCAACAACACAACCACCCGGAAAACCCCTCTTTCAGAAGAGTACCGACTGTGCCTTGAGTGCCTCATCGAGCGCCGCTTCCATGGTCTCCATTCTACGCTGCACTTCATGCGTGTCAACAGTCGGCGGCGCTTTATGCAAAAACTCGAACGCCATGTTGAGCGCCGCCATCACGGCGATGCGTTCAATACCAATGACCTTGCCCTGTTCGCGAATTTCGCGCATTTTCAGATCCAGATACTGTGATGCCTGAATCAACGCCTCCTGTTCAGCCTCTTCACACGCCAACCGGTACTCACGCCCCATGATATAAATATCGAGCGCCTTGCTATCTCGCGCCATCACTCCACCTCAGGTATTTTAGCCAACAACGCATCAAGACGACTGGACGCCTCAGCCATTCTATCCATCAACTGCTGATTCTGTTCCTGCAACTGTTTTCCCTGGTCGGACGCCGCCGCCAATTGCTGCCGCAGGCGCAAGTTCTCATCGCGCAAAGTCCGATGCACAGACAACAACTGTGCCAACTTTCCTTCCAGCGAACTTAACTGCGCATCCAGCTTTGGATTATAATTGACCTGTTTCGTTTCCATCCAAGACACCGCCATTATGGAATCATCTCTGCCATTGCCCGACCCAAACATCAGTTTTGATCAGGAAAACCCTTTGCACCCTGCCGCCGTACGGTATCTGGCCAATACACCACAAGGTAAAAGCTGCTGTCTCATCGACAACACTGGTCGCCATCTGCCAGAGCAGGATTGTCGTGATATTCTCGACGCTCTGATAGAAAACCAGCTCTTTGGCTTTCGTACCCTGTCGGCTCAAGGTGGTGATACCATCGACCTTGCCCGGCGTGAATCTTCGCACATCCAGATAGGTGAGCAATTATACCGCCTGATTGTCTATCGGTATGAGGCGCGAATCGAAAATTTTTGACTGGCGAAGAATAATGATTTGGCCTGAATTTCATATAAATTCACACCATGATCGTGCGGCATATTGCCTGACAGGAAAGTTTCAAAACAGCGGGATGTAATCATGTCTGCGCCAGACATAAAAAACTATTTTTTTATCAACAAGATACGAAATTATGGCGCGTATTGCTCCTCACAAAACGCGGGTTGTTCCCTTCACCGCACAAGCATGGTGAAGGGAACCGGCACGGTTATTGCCCAATCTGGTTGCTGACGCGATTTTCCTGATTGTTGATGATGTGTTGGTCCTGTTTGGTGATATGTCCGTTATGATGACTTGCCATCCGGCGCTCTTCCTGGCGGATGCGGTGATCTTCATGATGAATCCGTGCGGCTTTGCGCTTGCTCATGTCTCCTTGCTTGACTTCATTGTGAACGCGCTGGTTCTGGTTGTTCAAACGCTGATTCACCTGTTCGCGGGCAGGATGGGTTTGTTGCCATTGTGTATCGGCCATGGCCTGGGTAGACGTCGCCGCAATCGAGGCCAGCATCACAAACAGCAGCGTGGTAGTTTTCATGTTTTTCATTTTTCTCTCCGTGCAGGTTGGGTAAAAGTCGTATCATCACGATACAGAGCGAATAACGAACCAGCAGAAAAATCGTTGACGGTCAACCATTACCAAATGTTACCAAGTGTATCAAAATGTATCGCCACCCGAACAGAAGCACCAGCATCCGGGATTCCGCCAAAAGTTGCAGCGCCCCGGATTTACTCCTTGACTTCATTCGTTCGCAACATGGCCTTCAGTTGCGCCAATCGTGCCGCCCCCTGTTGACGCGCCTGTGCCGGGTCTGTCGGGTTCTGGTCGGTGCGTTTGACCGTAGCCGGATCGATCTCGGCCAGGAAACGGGAAGGCTCGCACACTTGCCATTCCCCGCCACGCTTACGCCGTTGGCAATAACTCAAGGTAAGGGATCGTTGCGCGCGGGTGATTGCCACATACATCAAGCGTCGCTCTTCTTCCAGACTGCCATTCTCTACCGCTTCACGATGTGGCAGAATACCGTCCTCCAGGCCAACCAGAAAAACATGGCCAAATTCCAATCCCTTTGCGGCATGAATCGTGGATAAGCGCACCGCATCCACCTCATCCCCCCCCTGGCCTTCGAGCAAACTCATCAACGCAATGGTCTGCACCAGTTCCAGCAGATTTTTCTTGTCATTCTCGCCTTTTCGCGTCAGCCAACCCACAAATTCCTGCACCCGTTCCCAGCGTGACTGTGCTGCTCTGACCTCATCATGATCAAACAACCACGCCTCGTATTGAATATCTCGCAACAATTCCGCCAACAATTCGCCTGCGGGCAAACGCAACACGTTGGATTGCAAGCGGTTGATATATTGGCAGAACATCAATAATGGACCATGCTGTGCCGGTTCCAGTTTTGCCTGCAAACCAGCCTCGAACACCGCTGCAAAAAGGCTGATCTGGCGTTTTCCCGCGTATTCACCCAGTTTTTCCAGCGTTTGTGCCCCCACCCCGCGACGTGGCGTAGTCAACGCCCGAATAAAAGCCGGATCGTCATCCTCATTGCTGACGAGTCGCAGATAAGCCAGGATGTCCTTGATTTCCGTTCGCTCAAAAAAAGATACGCCGCCAGAAATGATGTAAGGAATCTTCTCCTCGCGTAACATTTGCTCCAGCAAACGTGACTGATGGTTTCCCCGATACAAAATGGCATAATCGCCATAACGCGCACGGCGCTCGAACCTGTGCGCGGACAGACGCATCACCACCTGACGCGCTTCTTCACTGTCATCGCGCGCGCATAACACCGTCACTGTATCGCCGCTACCGGCTTCGCTCCACAATTTTTTGTCATACAACCGTTCATTGTGCGCAATAACGCTGTTGGCGGCTTGCAGGATATGCGTCGTCGAACGGTAATTTTGTGTCAACTGCACCACTCTCAGTCGCGGAAAATCCGTATGCAACTGACGCAGGTTCCCCACTTCTGCCCCACGCCAGCCATAAATCGCCTGATCATCATCGCCCACGGCGGTCAATGCTCCGGACACCCCGCATAGCAAGCGAATCATGGCATACTGACAGGCATTGGTGTCCTGATATTCATCCACCAATACATAGCGCAAGGCTTTGCGCCAATGGGTCAACACCGTCTCGTTGCCTTGAAGCAATTCGGTCGGCAAACGAATCAGATCGTCAAAATCCATCGCTTGATACGCTTTGAGCGCTTTTTGATAGGATTGATAGGCGCTGGCATCTTGCACATCAAGCGGCATCTGGGCGTCAGCCAGCGCTTTCTCCGGCGATTGCAGCGCGTTTTTCCAGTGGCTGATGCGCGACTGCACCCGCCGCAGCACGGCCTTATCCGTTGTTTTAAGGATATCCGTCAGGACATGTTGCGCATCGGCCGCATCCAGCACGGAAAATTTCGATTTGTAACCCAGCAAAGGCGCTTCGCGGCGCAAAATCTGCAAACCCAGCGCATGAAAAGTCGCAACCGTCAGCCCTTTGATGTTTTTTCCCGACAAATGCGCGCCAAGCCTCTGCCGCATTTCTTCCGCAGCCTTGTTGGTGAACGTGATGGCGGCAATATGCTGCGACGCATAAGCCCCGCTTTCAATCAACCAGGCAATCTTGTGCGTAATCACCCGCGTCTTACCCGAACCTGCCCCTGCCAGCACCAGTAAAGGCCCGTCCAGATGATGCACCGCTTCTCGCTGTGCCGAATTTAATCCGTCATGCATAAATTTCACAATTCTACCGTAAAATAGACGGCAATTTCATTTGTATTCCAACGCCCCCATGAGTACGTATGTCATTGGCGATGTACAGGGCTGTTTTACCGCCCTGAAAGGTTTGCTGGCCTTGCTGGATTTCTCTCCCGCGAAAGATCGCATCATCCTGCTCGGCGATCTGGTCAATCGTGGCGAAGATTCGTTGTCGGTGCTTCGCTGGGCGCGCGATAATGGTATTGGTGCCATTCTGGGCAACCATGACCTGCATTTACTATCCGTCGCCGCCGGCATTGCCACCAGCCGCACCGATGACACGCTGCACGCCATTCTGGACGCGCCCGATCTCTCGGACTTGATGTTCTGGTTACGTCAACAACCTTTGCTGTACCACACCGAACGACATTTGCTGGTTCATGCCGGATTGTTACCGCAATGGCACGTCGATCAGGCGCTATCGCTGGCCGCTGAGGTTGAAAGCGCCCTGCGCGGCAAAAATTATCGAACGTTTTTACAAACGATATATGGCAATCTGCCGGATCGCTGGAACGACAACCTGACCGGCTACGATCGTTTGCGGGTCATCACCAATGCCATGACCCGTTTGCGTTTCTGTCACGCCGACGGACAAATGGATTTTCGCGCCAAAGGCAAACCACAAGAAGCGCCAGCCGGTTTGATACCGTGGTTTCAGGTACCTGGCCGCCGTAGCGCGGGAACCACAATTGTATTCGGGCACTGGTCCGCATTGGGGTTATCCATTCACAGCGACTGCATCGCGCTGGACACGGGTTGCTTATGGGGAGGAAAACTGAGCGCGCTCAGACTGGACGATCATCGCTTGTTTCAGATTGATTGCGCCGGACTGGCAGGGACAAGGCATCTGCAATAGCGGATTCACCCCGTCGCGCCAACTCGCGCCGGCCAAGTCCCGCCGGTGACAAAGCATCACAAACAACGACGCGCACATCCAGTCGCCGCAGGGCGGAAATCCGCCACACCGACTGCACAAAACCCATGTCGTCAATCCATGCAGCCTGCGCCTGCGCGTAAGACAGCGCAACCGGCAGACAAAGTACATTTTGTGTCACCGCCACCTGGAACAATGCGGTCTTGAATGGGCGCACAAACGTTCCGTCACTGGTTGTCGCCTCCGGAAACATGGCAACGATTTCGCCCTGTCCAACATGCCCGGCAAATACCTCCGCGACGCGATGCACATCGCGTACCCGCTCCCGCTCGATAAACACCGTCCCCGCATGATCCGCCAGCCAACCAAACACGGGCCAACGCCGGATTTCGCTTTTGGCAACGAAATGCATCGGTTGCATGGACAACAGTACGAACGGGTCCAGCCACGACACATGATTCGCCACCAAAAGCCCCCCTGCCTGCTGCAAGGCTCCATCAACACGACAATGCACGCCCAATATCCGCAACATGCCTCGCGACCAGAAGCGCGTCACCATCCCGCGTGCGGGGGCTGTCAGCCAGGGAAAACATAGCGCCAATATCAGCAATCCCTGCGCCAGCCAGCCAGCCAGAAAAACCAGACGCACAAGCCGCGCCACGCTGCCATATAAACCCGACACACCCGTCCCCAACGCACCAAACAGGGGGATTCTAACGGAAAATACGTCGTCTGCCCGCGAAAACAATCAAGCGGCCTTGTTCATGAAATGACGCGCATACTGCTCGTTCATCTGTTTGACTGACAACAACATCATGAAGTCCGCACAATTGAACTCCGAATCCCAGCTTGGCTCGCCACAAATATAGGCGCCCACGCGCAAATAACCCTTAATCAAGGGCGGCGTACTTACCTTGGCGTCGTTCCCCAACCGGAACAGCGGCAATGGCACGCGAGGAAACACCCGCCATTCCACCGGACTCAAAACTTCCGCGTGTAATTTATGATACAGATTTGCCGCCGTATGTCCGCCATCGGCCATGTCCACGCTGGCACAACCCATCAAATAGTTATAGTCGTGACGGCGCAAATAATCGGCCAACCCGGACCACAACAGCGTAATCACAGCGCCACCGCGATAATCCGGATGCACACAGGAGCGACCGATTTCCACCATGCCTGAACGCAAGGGGGTCAGTCGCCCCAAATCAAATTCCTGTTCCGAATAATAACCGCCGATTCTGGCCGCCTGCTCCGGGGACAAAATACGATAAGTCCCCACCACTTCACCACTGCCGGTATTTCGCACCAGCAGGTGATCACACACCGAATCAAACTCATCCTGATCCAGCCCGCTGGAAGCAGACACCAATTGCGCCCCCATTTCCTCGGCAAAAACCTGAAAGCGCAAGCGCTGAGCCTCGCGCACTTCTTCCATATTACGTGCCAGTGCAACAGACAACGCGTTACTGCGCGCGCGTGATGCCTTCTCAACCCGAGATAACGAACCCGGAAATGAAACCTGCGTGTGCTCCATCATCATGACTCCCCATAACAAAACCTGATGAGTCATTACAATAATCAAAACAGATGACGAGACAATGAAAAATCAATGACAAATTGAAGACAATCCACCATTAATCCGTCGCAGCCATCATCGCTTCATTCCTCGTTTTCCTCCTCGTTGTCCCCCTCGTCGTCAGTGAGCCCGCCTTTCATCGAAGCCAGCGCCTTCCTGCGCTTGATCTTGTGCATGCGATCACGAAACTCCTGTGCAGCGCCTGTTTTGTGCCGGTTTTCGGCCAAATCCTGCTTGGTCATTTCCCGATATTCCGTCTTCGCGTCAGCCCCACCCGCCGCCACACTCGCCCCACCCGCTGTCACACTTGCTTCGCCCGCCACACCACCCGCAGCCCCCAACCCGGCCATTGCAACACTTTTGACAACCGAGACCGCCTTCTTGGCAAGCGGAGGCATGACGGCGCCAAGATGGGTAACATGCAGGTTTGTGCCGCCAATCAGCGAGTGCGCCAAAGTTGGCACCTGTTTGATCAAAAACAGGGTAAATCCGCTCCAGAACAACATGATTGCGCCGTAGAGCAGAAACCCGAGTATGTTTTTTGCGATATCCCAGATCCAGGCGCTATTCAGCGCGACCACCGTGGTCGAATTCGTGCTGATGACTGCAAATAATGTTGGCAGGAAAGCCGCCACGACAACCGCGATCACTTTATAAAAAACCCCTGTCAGCACGAAATCCAGCCAGCGGGTAAACATTTGCCGAATGGGTGGCAATGCCAGCGTCGCCACAAACACCGGGCCAATGGCAAGACCAACATAAATGATGAAATCACCCAGATTGATGTATAACAGGCCAAACAGCATGACGGTCAAGACTGTCAGGGCGCAAATAAATGAAATGACGATTACCAGCATGATGTAGGCGATGGCAAACCCGGGACCCGTCGTCTCGCCGATAAAAATGCCTTGCAACGCGTTCTCGGCCATATTCACGATGGTCCCACCCACCGTCGTGCCCTGCCATATCTTCGGAATAACGCTCAATATGTTGCCCGCAGCCGCAAAGCAATCATCGATGATCTGCATTTCGGCCACTTGCGTCGTCACCGCCTGGTTTGGTCCCGCTGCGACAGGCGAAATGAATGGCGCCACCAGTCCATTTAACCCCTGGGTCAGAAAATTCGACATGCTCATGCTGCCCACCTGACCCGGCCCGGTCCATGTCCACAATAACACCAGCGCGATCAAGGCAATGATAAGTTCATTGATGATGTCTTTAAACATCGCATCCAGTCGTTGCGCCATCAATCCATTAAAGATCGACCAACCCAGTGACAGGGCCAGGAATACCGCCAGCAACTCTTCGCCCGTCTGGACCAGTTTGCCTCGCAAGGCGTAACCCGCCGTATGCAGGCCATTCAACGCGGCGACCACCGCCTGTTTGAACGCCGGATTCGAAATGGTCGGAATGGTCGTCGCTGCCGGACCGGGCGCAGGCGCGGCCAAACTGTCCGGAGCGATTCCGCACAGCGATGCCAGCAACAATGCAATGATCCAGAATCTCATGGCGCACCTGCCTTTCAGCGAATCCGACTCAGAAAAACAATCAACAACCAGAACCCGCTCAACATCAGCCAGAAAAACTGCGCCGGCTTGTCGATCGCCGCCATGACCAACGCCAGCGCCAACCGGGAGCGCAGGCGGCGCCTCAGCTTGCGCGGTACGCGGTAATGCGGCCTTTGTTCCTCATCCAGATTTCGATAACTTACCAATTGCCGCAACAGGCAAAACCGGTCTTCATCCGCCGCCCACCAGAGCGCCAAAGGCAATACCATCAACATCAGCGGTGCCCCTCCCAGACCTTCTGCCGCCCAATCTGCCGCCAATCATGACTCGGCGGGATGCTCGCCTCCTGTTGCAGGGTTTTCATGGAATTTCCCGCCTCATGCGTCTCTCCAACGGAATGGCATAACGGCATGCCTTTTTTCAAGCCTTTTTTAGGGTTCACCTTTCCTCGCCCTTCTTGTCGCGCCGACAAGTATTCATCGATGTTTTTTGCAAGCCTGCACGCACGTCCACCGATCACGGACCGGTTGCCCATGCGTTCTGTTCGATCTGTTGCTGGTTATATCCGGATGGCGTGTTGATCTGTTCCTGCAGGCTCTGGATGGCCGCCGTAGCATCCAGAGCATCCTGCGCTGACACGGCATTGTTCGCCTGCGCCTGGTTTTGCAGGGATTGCTGGGTCAAGGTCGCAGCAGCATTGCGATCCAGATCAGCCTGAGCCATCTGACGGTTCAGGTTAAGCGCTTCCTCAGCCACCGTCGTCAGCGTGGTGTTCAGCTTGTCCAGACCGGCCACTGTGCCGGTACTGGGCAAATTATTCGCAGCATTCTGCAAGGCGTTCGCCTTGCTGGCAAGGTCCTGCAGAGAAGCCTGATCCCGCTGCAAGGCCGCCTGATGAATGCCTCCTTGCTGCTGCGCCAGTTGCGCCTCCATCTGCCAGTACTGGGTCGCATCGCCATTGGTCAGGGTCTGTATTTCCGCACCACGCTGGGTCAGCATTTGTTCGTTCTGGCCGATCACCGCCTGCAGGCTCTGTGCGGCCGACAGGAACTGCCCGTAATTGCTGATGGCCTGCTGATAGGGCGCGATGACCTGCGCCAGATCAGCCGCCGGCGCATTCTGCAGGTTCTGTAACTGGTAGACATAACCCTGCGCCTGCGCCATTTGGGTATTGACTGCAGTTTCAGCCTCCTGCACGTAACTGGTAACCAACTCCAGATAATTCATGTACGTCCAAAAGTCGCCCCAAAAATCAGCACGGCTGGCCGGCGCCCAGATCAGGCTCAGCAATCCGGCCATTCCGACCAGGCGTGCCAGGCTTTTCCGACGGCGGGCCGGCTTTTGTGTTCCGCCATTCAGCACGACGAACGGCTTGCTGTGCCGTGGCGGTATCCTGCTCATGTCCATGCTCAATCTCCTTGTGCTCAATGTGGTCGCAACAATTCCTGCACGTAGTTTTCCCGCCAGTTTTCAGCGCCAGACGTGTAATGACGCTGAAACACGGCCTGTGCCAACGAATCCGAACGCACCACGGCGAGGCTCAACGGGTCAATGCGCATGATGGCGCGACGAAATATGTCTGGCTGCTGGATGAAATAATCCTGTTTGGGCGTTCCATTGGCAATCTGTGCCACCTGATCCGCATGCAGGCCGAACTGCTCGGTATACAAGGGCAACATCAATGGCGAAGCCGCGTTGCTGTTCGGCAAATAAATCCGGGTCTGGATGTTGTCACGCAAACTGGAAAACACGCGCGATTCGGCAATGTCTTCCAGTGACTGGGTTGCCATCACCAGTTGCGCCACCAGTTTGGCGAAGGTTTTGGTCCAGTCACGAATTTTCTGTTCAAAGTACGGGTTTTCCAGCATGAACCAACACTCTTCGATATAAATCAGTGTCGGCACCACGCCACGACTGTTATTGCGCAACAATTTATAGATGCGAAAAAATGCATAGTCCATAAATGCGCGAGCTACGTGCTGTTTTTGCAAAATCTCTCCCATTTCGATACAGCTGAAATCGGAGATGGAAAAAGTATCTTCGCGGTTATCGAAATAATGTGCCAACGCGCCATTGCCGACCCAGGCGTCAAGCTCGTTTTGCAGCGCCGGCGACAAGATGGCGTGCAGATGCCCCAAGGTCCAATGCGCAGCGTCCTGCGCAGCCAACCCCTGCAAGGCGCGCCACACATCCTTTACATCGTCGGCACCATAACGGTATCCCCGGTAAGAAATGAGTCCCTCTATCCATGAAGCCAGCCATTCCAGCGCAGAAGCATCGCCGAGCAGGCTCAACGGGTTCCAGCGGCTGCGTGTCCGGTCAGCAATATCGATGTGCTCGCCGCCCATCATCAAGGTCGCAATCCGGCAAGAGCGATCTTTGTCAAAAATGATGATCCGGCACGGTTGGTATTTTCTGAATTGGGCAATCAGGATATTCATACCGGTCGATTTGCCGGAACGCGAAGGACCGACCACCAACGCATGCCCCAGATCACCGACATGCAAATTGAAATAATACGGGGTGTTGTATTCCGTATCGAACAACATCAGTGCCGGCGTCACCACGCCACGCTGTTCGGAAAGATAGTCATTGACCAGGCGACCGGGGTCAATCGTACGGACAGGCGACAAATCGGATAACGACGCCAGTTCCAGCATGAACCAGCGTTTCTGCATGCTGACCATGCCGGGAATCCCGCCGGCAAAGGCTGACAACAGATGCAAGCGCTCACGAATCGTGGTGAAATTATTGACTTCCAGTGCGCCGGCCATGGCTGCCAGCACCCGCTCTGCCTCCGCTTCTGTCTGCCCGATTGCCATCACCTGTGCGCCATACCAGCCATAATAGGCGCTGTTCATTTCAACACGATTGCTCTCGACATGGGCTGACTCCGCCGCTTCCAGCCGGGCATCATTCGCGCGAGCGTCGGCGTTTTTGTTCATCGACAGGTACACCCAGGTCATGGGCGAGTATTTGAGCAAATCGTTGTACTGCCGCACGCTCACCAAATACTGCATGACTTCCTTCTTGGCGGCAAAACGAAAATTCTGCGAAAACACCAGCTCGCCATCAAGGGCCAGCATGTGCTCGAACAACCCCTGTCTGGTCACCCGTGGCGGTTCTTTCAATGACATGCCGGTCACCACGCAATTTTCACCAAAACGTAACCGGTCTTGCTCCACCACCAGTTCAACATCCGGCACATGGGTGTCCAGAAAGGGCATGGCCACCAACTCTTCCTGTGTTGACTGCGGATTGACGCAACGGCGCAAAAATCCGCGCAATGCGTCACCCTCCACCCGGTACAGTCCGATGCCCGCCAATCGTTCGACAAAACGCGTCAGCAGCGTCTGGAAAATGTCTGTTCTGGCGGTCAATTCCTGCGCCGAATATACAAAGGCATCACTACCGCGCAAATAGGACAATCCTGTACGCAATAACGCGGGCAGTACACCCAGTCCTTGTCCAAGATAGAACGCCATGCGGGAGGACACGTTACCCAGGCCTTTGTCCGCCACCAATGTTACTGCCAGATAATGCCGGTTGATGTAATGGCGACCGGAAGCAAACTGCCTGCGCCGCTCCTCGTCAATTCTGGCCGACCATGGATCGGGAAACCGCCCTTCCGGATAATAAGTCACCCGCCGCCGATGTACCAGCCAGGTAAAAATACACGGACTATCCTTGAATAGTTCATAAGCATTGTCCAATGCCTGCAAACAATAACCCACTTCGGCAGACACCGCGCCATCGACATCAATGCCATTCAGTTCAAACACCGCAGACAGGCCGCCGTCCTTGTTGACCACCACGTCATCTTGACCAAAGGTAAACATCCAGGGTAGCAACTCGGAAAACCCGCGCCAGGACGGCTCGCTCATGTCATATCTCCTGGTCGCGGCCAAAGCCCAACGGGCGACGGTTGAATGATTGACGACGGGTTTGCGGCCAAGGGGTATAACAATCGCCCTGCTTGGCGTATTCGAGATAAATCTCGCGCGCCTTCGGGTCGGCTTTGGCTACCAGAACCAACAACAGGTGCAAGATCACCACCACGACAAGGTACTGCCAGATGTGCAGCAACGCAATGGCCAGAAACCCGAACACGGCATTAGCGATGACGAGCTTGAACTCGCCACCCGCCAGTATTTTGGTTTCCGACAATCGTGTCGCCACCCGGGTGCTGCGTACGGCAAGGCGCGCCATCGCCGATCAACGCGGCAATCACGCGCCGGCAGGAAGGCAGCCGGCCGGCAGGGCAACACCCATGCCGGACATGATGGCCGGGATGCCAAGCAGCATGCCGGCACCGATGGCGATGACCAGGAAGGTCATGACCGGAAACCCGCGCCCACCCAGATCGGTCAGCCAGGC
Organism: Pseudomonadota bacterium; assembly: GCA_021790515.1. Lineage (GTDB taxonomy): Bacteria > Pseudomonadota > Gammaproteobacteria > Burkholderiales > Sulfuriferulaceae > Sulfuriferula. Next base: position 91,374 of record JAJYHV010000065.1, on the reverse strand, counting down.
AATCACCCCGACTGCCAACGTAATGGCCACGATGAGGCCGATCATTTGCGGACTGACAAAAAACGTTTGCAATATGTAACAAAATGGTTGAAACAGCATGTTAGTGACAGCGCCAGTACCCATAATTCATACCTTTCCTTCAAGATTTTTCGAGTTTCACAGCAAATTCATATACCGAATGCGCCTGCTGCTGGTGCGCCTACGCCGGCATGCCCGGCAATCGGGAAAACACTTCCCGAAACTGATACCGCCCTGCTTCATATCCCAGAACTTCCACCACCCGGACCGGGCCACGCTTGCCCCTCAGGTTGGCGGCCTGAATGACGAAACGAAACGTCTGTGCTATCTGGCGCGCCATCGCCGCCTGCGGGAAATTGGCCGCCTCCGGCGACATGCGCATCAGGTTTTCCAATCGATCGAGCGCCGATTCTGCCGTATCGGCGTGAATGGTCGTGACCCCGCCGGAATGTCCGGTGTTGAGCGAATCCACCAGGTCGTATGCCTCGGCGCCTCGAATCTCGCCCACCACGATGCGATCAGGTCGAAAACGCAAGCACACCCGAACCAGCGCACGGATATCGACATCCAGCTCCCGGTTGGCCTCGAACGATACCCGGTTGGGCGCGCTGAGCTTCAATTCGGCCGTATCTTCTATCGTGATGACACGATGTGTCGCCGGCATGACTGCCAGCAAGGCATTGGTGAATGTGGTTTTGCCGGAACTGGTGCCACCGGAAATCAGCAGATTTTGCCGACTGGATACCGCCCACAACAGGAACTCGCGCAAACCATCGGCGCCCTGCCGGACAAGGTCAGCATTCGGGCGCCGTTCCTGGGGTGCCAGCCATGCCTGTTGTTCGGCGACATCCATGACTGAAAATGCACCGGACTGGACGTAATCATCCAGCGTCAGTTGGCGTGCCGCATGTTTGCGGATGCTCATGGCGTGACCATGAATGGCTATCGGATACATGACTGCTGCTACCCGAACCCCCGGCAGGCGAGCGTCCATGATGGGCGTCTGTTTTTTATCATTGCTCGACGCGAGCGCACGAATGGCCATTTCCACGGCGATCGGCTGCAGGGTTTCGGTTACCCGGCGCATGCTGCCACGCGATTCGATCCAGATGTCATCCGGTTGATTAATCATGATTTCCTGCACGCTCTCATCATCCAGATAGGGCAGGATTGGACGCATGGCGCCGCGGAGCACATCGAGCGCCTTTTTCCCTTTGCCGTCCTGTTCCGGTCGATCATCATTCAATGCCATACTCCTGCGCAATGCGCCTGAACTGTACCGACACCTGCCGGGCATAATGCTGCCGCTTCCATTCCGTTCTGGCGTTATACGCCCCTACAGCGCGCCAGTTTTTGCCATACCGGCGAAAATTGTTGGCCAGTATCCACGCACCAACCTGCAAATTCACACAAGGATCGCGCAAATCGGCCAATCCAACACCGTACGTTTTCAATACCGGCAACCAACTGGTGTTAATCTGCATCAAGCCCACATCCCACGAACCATCGTTGTTGCGATTGATTGCGCCCGGATTGAGCCCCGATTCATGTCGCGCCATCGCCAACAATAAAAACCGTGATACCCCGTAATGCGCTTCCGCCTCGCCCCAGCAATCGGCTTTGACCTGCGGCACGAACCATAACCACACCACCACGATCAACCCTATCATTTTGCCCGTCATGTGATGATCTCGCTTTGCGATTTTCACGCCACCAAACCCGCAGCATCCAAAACAAAACAACGCCACCATCACCCGCCACTTTCGCCGACAGGCGTGAAAACTGTTTCAAATGACTTGAAAAAATCATGATATCAATAAATTTTTTACTGAAAAACGTCATCATTTCGATTATTAATTAACGATGCTTGCGGCATATTATCACCGTTGTCAATTAGTATCAACAGAAACTTGATGTGTTGGCGCGATGCGCCCGCTTTAATCCGCTTTGCTCCTCATGGCGGGATAAATCAGCGTTTCCTTAAGGGGGAGTATTGATGCGTCCGGCTTCGAGACCGATGGGTTTGGTCGATCGGGAAAAGTTCAAGAAGTGGATATGTCCGATGTTGCCCGCATGCGCGTCAACCGGCAAGGCGACCGGATTGCGCAAAAATCGGCGAAACCGATCCAGCCTGTTTTATCGAAGATGTCTCGGTCACGCCGAACGACGGCGCTGTTCTGGGCGCACCATAGCGCGTCGGCGTTTCCATGGACCTGGCGCCAAAGAAATGCCAACCGGTTAAATCAGCGCTTCCTTAGAGCCGCGCTTCAGCCGAACACTTGGCCGTTTCCTCCACGACGACCCGAGCCAAGGTCACCGACAAACCGGCAAGCTGCGCGGGCCCCACGATTTCCAGCAGATAGCGCGCCATGTTTTCCGCCGTGGGATTGAACGGCAAGAGCAGCACACCCGCCGGGTCAATCGCCTGCAAGCCTGCCGCCAGCGGATGTTTCTGCCAGACCAGAAAGCGGTGGTCCCATTCTGCTTCCAGCCAGAGACACAATCTGTGCTTGATGACGCCGAAATCCAGCACCCGCCCGATGGCGTCACGCTCACCCGTGACCTCAAAATGCACCCGATAATTGTGTCCGTGCAAATGCTGGCACTTGCTTTCGTGACCGAACACGACGTGCCCGCAACTGATGTCGTGGTAACGCGTGGCGCTCACCGTCACCGCACGCATATCGATGCTCATTCTACGGTCACCGATTTGGCCAGGTTGCGTGGCTTGTCAACGTCCGTTCCCTTTTGCAAGGCGGCGTGATACGCCAGCATCTGCAACGGGATGACGTGCAGAATGGGCGAGAGCCAGCCTGCATGTTCATCCATCCGGATGTGGTGCACAGGGCTGCCTGACAAAATGCTGGTTTGTGTGTCTGTCAGCACGTACAACTCGCCACCGCGCGCGGCAACTTCCTGCAGGTTGGAACGCAACTTGTCGAGCAACGCATCATCCGGCGCAATCGCCACCACTGGCATGTCGTGGTCAACCAGCGCCAGCGGCCCGTGTTTCAATTCCCCGGCCGGATACGCTTCAGCATGAATATACGAAATTTCCTTCAGTTTCAGCGCCCCTTCCAGCGCAATCGGAAAATGGATGCCGCGCCCCAGAAACAGCGCGTGACGCTTATCGGCAAGCCGTTGCGCCCAGGCTGCCACCTCGTGCTCCAGCGCCAACACCCGCCCCACGGCGCTCGGCAAAGCACGCAACGCGTGAATATGCGCGTGCTCCTGCTCCGGCGACAAACGGCCACGACTGCGCGCCAGCAACAACGCCAACAGAAACAACGCGGCCAACTGCGCCGTAAATGCCTTGGTCGATGCCACCCCGATTTCCGGCCCGGCGCGCGTCAAAAAACGCAAAGCCGATGCGCGCACCAGGGAAGATTCCGGGACATTACAGATGCTCAAGGTCTCGTTGTGCCCCAGATGCTGCGCATGTTTCAGCGCCGCCAACGTATCGGCTGTCTCGCCGGATTGCGACAAAGTCACCACCAGCGCACGAGGATTGGCCACACTATCCCGGTACCGGTACTCGCTGGCCACTTCCGCCTGACACGGCAGGCCGGCCAGCGCTTCTATCCACTGCGCGCCGATCAGGGCAGCATGGTAACTGGTGCCGCAAGCCAGAAAACGTACAGCATCGACCCGGGCAAAAACCGCCTCCGCGTCATGACCAAACGCTTGCGCCGGCAAATGGTCGCTCATTAACACATCATGCAAGGTATCTGCCAACGCCCGCGGTTGCTCATGGATTTCCTTCTGCATGAAATGCCGGTAGGCGCCCAGATCGCTCATTTCCGCCGATTGCTCGGACACATTCACCGGACGCATGACCAGGTTGCCCGCAGCATCGAACACCCGATACGACAACAGGCCAATGTCGGCGACGTCACCTTCTTCCAGATACACGACCCGTTGCGTCACCGGCAACAGTGCCGACACATCGGACGCCACAAAATGCTCTTCAATCCCTACGCCAATCAGCAACGGGCTGCCGCGACGGGCGCACACCAGACGACCGGGCGCATCCGTTGCCATGACCAGAATCGCAAAGCTGCCTTGCAACAGTGCCACGGTATCCTGTACCGCCCGCAACAGATCGCTGGTCACCTGATACTGGCGATACACGAGATGCGCAATGACCTCGCTATCCGTTTCGGAGGTAAACACCTCGCCTTGCGCCCGCAATCCTGCGCGTAACACCTCATGATTTTCGATGATGCCATTATGTACGATAGCAATACAATCGTGGCTGGCATGCGGATGGGCATTGTCCTTGCTCGGCGCTCCATGCGTGGCCCAACGGGTATGCGCAATCCCCCAATCTCCCTGCACCTGCTGCTGCGCGACCAGTTCGGCCAGCACACCGACCCGGCCAACGCTGCGCACGCGCTGCAAACCTCGCTGTGCCGCATCATGCTGCACCACGGCGAGTCCGGCCGAATCATAACCGCGGTATTCGAGCCGGCGCAAGCCTTCCAGCAAAATCGGCACGACATTCCGTTGCGCCACAGCGCCCACAACACCACACATATTTATTTTCCCCGTTTTTGAGGCCGCTTCCAGCCCAAAATGGTTTTCTGCCGTTCTCGCGCCAACGTCAACTCTCCAGCAGGCGCCTCACGGGTAATGGTAGACCCCGCACCAATTGTCGCGCCTGCTTTCACCGTAACCGGGGCAACCAGCTCGGTACCCGACCCGACAAACACGTCGTCCTCGATGACTGTGCGATGTTTATTCGCCCCATCATAATTACAGGTAATCGTCCCCGCCCCCACGTTGACCCGTTTGCCCACGGCGCTATCGCCAACGTAAGACAGATGGTTGACTTTGCTCTCGTCACCAATCACGCTGTTCTTGATTTCCACAAAATTACCGACATGCACCGCCGTATTCAGCACGGCTCCGGGTCGCAACCGGGCAAACGGCCCGATGCGATTATCCGTCCCCACCAGACATTGCTGCAAATGAGAAAAAGGCGCTATCTGACTCCCCGCCCCGACCTCGACGTCTTCAAGCACGCAGTGAGCGCCCACTGTTACACCATCGCCCAGCACAACCGTGCCAGAAAAAACGCAGCCGACATCGATCGTCACGTCACATCCGCAACGCAGGCTGCCTCGCACATCCAGTCGCGCCGGATCAAGCAGCGTCACCCCCTGGACCAACAATCGGCTGGCGATATTGCGCTGATACTGGCGCTCCAGCGCCGCCAGTTGCGCCTTGTCATTCACGCCCATGATTTCCCATTCATGCGCAGGCTGACAAGCCGTTACCGTCACCCCGTCTGCGACGGCCAGCGCCACGATATCGGTCAAATAATATTCGCCCTGCTGGTTATGGTTGCGCAAACGTCCCAGCCAGTCGGCCAGATAACAACTCGGTATCGCCATCAAACCGGTATTGATTTCCCGAAGACTGCGCGTCATTTCATCCGCATCGCGTTCTTCCACGATGCGCTCGATGGTGCCCGATGCGTTGCGCACGATGCGACCATAACCCGTTGGTTGCGCCAATTCGATGGTCAATAACGCCAACGCACCGGTTGATGCCAACGCCACCAACTGGCGCAAAGTCGATTCTTGCGCCAGCGGGACATCGCCATACAGCACCAATGTCACGCTGCCATTCCCCAGGCACGGCAACGCCTGCTGCAAAGCATGTCCGGTACCCAGCTGTTCGGCCTGTTCAACCCAAGTCACCTCTGGCATGGACAATCTCTGTTTCACCATATCCCCGGCATAACCATACACCACGCACAACGAACGAGGCGCCAAAGCTCGTGCCGTTGCCAGTCCGTGCGCCAACAAAGGTCGCCCGGCCAACGGTTGCAACACCTTGGGTAATTGCGAACGCATGCGCGTACCACGCCCCGCTGCCAGAACCACCACATTCAAATCCTGTTGCAAATCTGCCTGCACGCCATATCTTTCGCCTTATTGCCAATGGCAGCATTATAGCCTCTCGCCTTGTTCTGACCAATGATTCGCGCAAAACAACAATGTTTATCGCTGATTTTGGCTTATAATGGCGTCCTGTTTGTCCTGTTCGGTCAGTTACGCTGATTTGCCTATGCCCCGCCATCTGCTGCACCTGCTCACCCTCCTGCTCATCCTGTTTGTATGGATGACAACCGCCGTTCGCGCGGATGACATTCCCGATCCGGAACACGCTTTCGCTTTCTCTGCCCGGCTACTCGACAGCCAACACATCGCCGTGCAGTACCAAATTGCCCCCGGCTGCTATCTTTACCGCGACAAATTCCACTTCCAGTTACAAGGTGCGCGCCTCGGCACGCCCCAGTTTCCCGCAGGAGAAACCAAAAATGACCCCAATTTTGGCCTGGAAACCATTTATCGCCATCAAGTCACCATCATCCTGCCTTTTTCCCGGCCTAATGCGACATCGTTGCAGCTCGACAGCACCGCACAGGGCTGCGCCGATGCCGGCGTATGTTATTCGCCCGTCCACCAGCACGCGCAACTTACCCTGACGGGCAATGTCGCGCCGCGAGCGTTGGCACAACCCTCGACACAAAATGCGCATCAGCGTGGATTATTCAGTATTTTGGCCGCTTTTTTTGGCGCCGGTTTATTGCTTTCCCTTACCCCTTGCGTCTTTCCGATGATTCCCATTCTGTCGGGCATCATCGTTCAGCAAAACGCCACCTCTCGCTACACCGCTTTTTTGTTATCGCTAGCCTACGTACTCGGTATGGCGCTCACCTACGCCTTGGCCGGCATCGCCGCTGCGCTATCCGGGTCGCTGCTTTCCAACGCGCTGCAAAACCCTTGGGCGCTGGGTAGCGCTGCCGCGCTGTTTTCCGTTCTCGCCCTGTCCATGTTCGGCCTGTACGAACTACAACTGCCGTCGAGCTGGCAAAGCCGGTTTGCCGGCTTTAGCAATCGGTTTCACAATGGGCGTCTGTTGGGCACCTTCGTCATGGGGTCGTTATCCGCGCTGATTATCGGCCCTTGTGTCGCACCACCACTGGCCGCAGCGCTTACCTGGATTGCACGCACCGGCAATCTATTGACCGGCGGACTGGCGCTGTTTTCCTTGGCGCTCGGCATGGGCGCGCCTTTGCTGCTGCTTGGCCTGGGCGCAGGCAGTCTGTTGCCGCGAGCCGGGGCCTGGATGGATGGCGTCAAACGATTTTTTGGCGTTACCATGCTGGGTGTTGCCATCTGGATTATCAGCCCTCTGCTTCCCGTCCCGATACAAATGCTGTTGTGGGCGATCCTGTTTATCGTCTCGGCCGTGTTCTGGCGTGCGCTCGACCCACTACCGGAACACGCCGGCGCCTTGCGACGCCTCAGCAAAGGCTTGGCCATTCTGCTACTGGCCAGCGGACTGGCAGAACTGATTGGCGCGCTGTCCGGAGCACAAAACCTGTGGCAACCACTACAACATCAAGCCAACGCAGCAATACCAGTCGCCACGACTGACCCCTCCTTTACAACCGTGCGCAGCATCGCCGAATTGAATGACGCCCTGACTCAAGCCAAAGGCCGTCCGGTCATGCTGGATTTTTATGCGGACTGGTGCGTTTCCTGTCGTGAAATGGATGCCACCACGCTACAAAACGCATCTATCCGGCAACAATTGGCGTCTGTCGTGCTATTACGTGCCGACATTACTGCCAACAATGCCGACGACGATGCCCTGCGGCAACGATTTGGCCTCTTTGGCCCTCCCGCCATCGTTCTGTTTGACCGTCACGGGCAAGAGTTCTCCTCGCCACTCATCGGATTACAATCTGTGGCGAGCCTGTCGACAGCGTTGCACAACCTGCTCGTCCGTCCATGAACAATAAGCGCTTCCTGCTCTTGCTGTCCGCCTTGGCGGGTCTTGCCATCCTGTTGATGGTTTGGCTAAATGGCGCCACGGACAAAAAAGGCTCTGCCGCAGCGTTGTTTCGCGCACAACTGTATGACATGACCGGCGTGCGCCAACCCATCAAGCAATGGCAACATCGTACATTACTGGTTCAATTCTGGGCACCCTGGTGCCTTCCCTGTCGCCAGTCTCTCGCCGCACTGGTTGCCCTGCCAGCACAACCGAACGCACAAATCCTGTTGATCGCGCTGGCCGATCAGCAACAAGTCGCTCCTGTCATCGCGCCGTATTCCATACATTTCCCAGTCCTGCTGGGTGACCTGGAAACACTGGCGCTATTGCATCGTTATGGCGACCCACAAACACAGTTACCATTTACCATGCTCGTTCGTCCGGATGGACAGATCAGCCGCACTTTTATCGGTACGCCAACGACGCAACAACTGACAACCTTTGTCCAACAGGGGCAAACCCCTTGAACGATCCAATGCGGTTTTGATGCGCCCTTCCGGACAACAACTTTGCTGACAAATACTGGACATTTTGCATCATTTTCGGCACACTTGCGCCCATGAAACCAACTATACCCAATCTCCCATGCCTGCTGCTCACATACTGGTACTGAACGGTCCCAACCTGAACATGTTGGGCGTACGTGAGCCGTCGCTGTATGGCCATGCCACGCTGGCAAGCATCTGCGCCGGACTGGAAGACCGGGCGCAACGCGCCAGCGCTTCGTTGCGCTGCGTACAAAGCAATGCCGAGTCCGTCCTGATCGATGCCCTTCATCAGGCTCACGGTCAAATCGATTTCATCCTGTTCAACCCCGCGGCTTTTACCCATACCAGCATTGCCTTACGCGACGCCTTGCTGGCAGTTGCCATTCCGTTCATTGAAATTCACTTATCCAACGTTCATGCGCGGGAACCCTTTCGTCACCAATCCTTTTTTAGTGATATTGCCGTCGGCGTCATCAGCGGATTGGGAGAACAAGGATATTTCCTGGCATTGGACTACGCGCTTCTTCATATTTCCCAAAAGGTTTAAATCATGGATCTGAGAAAACTCAAAAAGCTGATTGATCTGGTAGAGGCTTCTACCATCAGTGAACTGGAAATCAATGACGGGGAAGATCGGGTACGTATTTCCCGCCAGACAACAGCTCCGGTCTGGCAAACGCAAGCCGTTGCGCCAACGCACCAACCCCTCGCTGCGCCAGCAATCCTCACCGCAAATGTTGAGTCCAGCAACATTCCTGAGGGTCACGTCGTCAAATCTCCCATGGTCGGTACGTTTTATCGCGCGCCCAACCCGGAGGCAAAATCCTTCGTCGAAATCGGGCAAAACGTCTCTTCAGGCGACACACTGTGCATTATCGAGGCCATGAAGCTACTAAATGAAATTGAGTCCGACCACACGGGTATCATCAAAGCCATCCTGGTTGAAAATGGCCAGCCGGTAGAATACGGCGAACCCCTGTTCATTATCGCCTGATCCGGACAGCCAAATGTTTGAAAAAATTCTGATTGCCAACCGTGGCGAAATTGCGCTACGTATCCAGCGTGCCTGCCGCGAAATGGGTATTCGTACCGTCGCCGTCCATTCAGAAGCTGACGCCGACGCCAAATATGTCAAGCTGGCCGATGAATCCGTTTGTATTGGCCCTGCTGTCTCCGCCTTAAGTTACCTGAATGTACCGGCCATCATTAGCGCCGCAGAACTGACTGATGCCGAAGCCATTCACCCGGGTTACGGTTTTTTATCCGAAAATGCAGACTTTGCCGAACGCATCGAGAGCTCCGGCTTTGTGTTCATTGGCCCACGACCGGAAACCATCCGGTTGATGGGGGACAAGGTATCAGCCAAGGCCGCGATGCGCGCCGCCAATGTGCCTTGCGTGCCCGGTTCGGACGGAGCGTTGCCTGACGATCCGGAAGCTATCCGCCAAATGGCACAGGCCACTGGATACCCGATCATCATCAAAGCATCGGGTGGTGGCGGCGGACGCGGCATGCGTGTCGTGCATTCGGAAGGGGCTCTCCTCAACGCGGTTGCCATGACGCAAGCCGAGGCACAATCCGCCTTCGGCAACCCGACCGTTTATATGGAACGCTACCTGCAAACCCCGCGCCACATCGAAATTCAAGTACTCGCAGATCAACATGGTCACGCAGTACATCTTGGCGAGCGCGACTGTTCCATGCAACGACGGCACCAGAAAATCCTGGAAGAAGCGCCAGCGCCTGGCCTTGACCGCGCGCTGCGTGACGCCATTGGCGAGCGCTGCGCAGAAGCCTGTCGCCAGATTGGCTATCGCGGCGCCGGTACGTTTGAATTTCTGTACGAAAACGGCGAGTTTTTCTTCATCGAGATGAATACCCGGGTGCAGGTTGAACATCCGGTCACCGAACTGATTACCGGCATTGATATCGTACAACAGCAGATACGAATCGCCGCCGGAGAACCGTTACCCTTTACGCAACAAGACATCATCTTTCGCGGACATGCCATCGAATGTCGCATCAACGCCGAACACCCATATACATTCATGCCCTCGCCGGGTCGCATTTCTGCCTATCATGCACCCGGAGGCCCTGGCATTCGCGTCGATTCCCATGTCTACCAAAATTACGTCATCCCGCCCTATTACGACTCCATGATTGGAAAACTGCTCGCGCACGGTGCGACCCGTGAGCAAGCCATCGCACGCATGCGTACCGCTTTGCTGGAAATCGTCGTGGAAGGTGTCAATACCAACATTCTGTTACATCAGGATTTAATGAACGATCAGAATGTATTACAGGGCGGTACCAGCATTCATTATCTGGAACAGAAACTGGCGCTGGGCGGCGGAAACTGACCATGGCCTGGCGCTCGTTGCAGTTTTCCACTTCTGCTGAGCAATCCGAAGCCCTATCGGATGCCCTGATGGACTGTGGCGCGCTGTCTGCCAGTATCGAAGACGCCCATCAAAACACGTTGACCGAAACCCCGGTGTTCGGGGAACCTGGAGCGGAGACACACGCCTTGTGGCCCACTTGTCGTGTCAATGCACTCTTCGCGGACGATACCGACCTGCTGCCAATCATTGATCAATTGTCAGCCGCCATTGATTTCCCTCTGCCGGTTTACCACATTGATTTCATCGCCGAGCAAGACTGGGTACGCGTCTCGCAAGCCGAATTTACGCCCATCGAGATTACGTCAAGCTTTTGGATTGTTCCCTCGTGGCACTTGGCACCCAACCCGGCGGCTGTTTGCATTCAACTGGATCCTGGTCTGGCCTTCGGCACCGGTTCTCATCCCACCACTCGCCTGTGTCTGGAGTGGCTTGCTGCACATCCCCCGACATCTTCGACCCGAGTGCTGGATTACGGCTGTGGATCCGGTATTCTGGCAATTGCGGCATGTAAACTTGGCGCGCGACTGATCGTCGGCATCGACATTGACCCAATTGCCATAGATACCGCCGTCGCCAACGCCAAAAACAATCTTTGCCCAAAAATACACTTTGCTTTGCCCGATCAAGACAAAGAGGCGACCTACGATCTGGTCATCGCCAACATACTGACCAATCCGCTGCGCACACTTGCTCCGCTGCTTGCCTCACGTTGTCACGCAGGTTCTGTTCTGCTGCTATCCGGCATTCTGGATCAGCAGGTTTCCCTTATTCAGCAAGCCTATCGAGACTGGTTTGATCTGGAAATCACCAGTACACGGGAAGGATGGGCTTGCCTGACAGGCGTACGGCGATCGTGAGCATTCACACCCGCTGCCCGATTTGTCACACGGTTTTTCGTCTTGACGCCAGAGATTTATCCGACTCTCTGGGACAGGCAAAATGCGGTGTATGCGGCATGGTTTTTGATGCCATTGCCCATCATCTGCCCGAATTTTCCAACCAGAGCGACACGAACAAAACGACCGAACCATCCCATCCGTCGACCGACCTTCCTCTGGATTTGATGCTGCTGGAGCCGCCCGTTTTCCCTGACATCACGACGGCAACAATGCCCGTTGAATCTGTCTTGCCAGAGCAAGAGCCCACCCTCGCCATTGAGCCTGCCGACGCAGTCTTGACCTCGGCCGACGTCGCCATTTCTTCAGACACAGCAGCAGTGCCATCCATACAATTCAAGGCCGCGACGCCCCGGCACCAAGGGAAATGGATCGCCATCAATACCCTGCTGTTCATTCTGATACTGGTCCAATATGGCGTGTTTCGTCAAACCGATCTCCTCGGTCAATCACCCATCCTTTACCGCGCACGGCAAACCTGGCTGACATGGGCGGGCGAACCGGATTTACCGCCAAACAATCTGTCCGCACTCAAAATCACCGAATCGGAACTACGCGCCACCCCTGACAATCGCTATCTGTTACTGTCCATGTCCATCACCAACATGGCAGTAACGCCCGTCGCGTATCCCAACATATCCATCCGTTTGAAACAGGAAAACGGTGACTTGGTCTCCAGCAAAAATCTGTCGCCCAAAGAATATCTGCCGACCCCGCATCAGACAGCGCTGACTCAAGAACTGCCTGCACAACAATCCACCACCATCTTGCTGAAACTCAACTCCATATCCAGCAATGTCAGTGATTATAGCGTCAAGTTATACTATCCCGAACATCATCACTAAATGGCACCAAACACGATAAAAAAACACCGCCACGCATTTCGCGTGGCGGTGTCGTCTGTTTGCGCGCCGCAAAAAACAAATCAGTGAGATTTCTTCAGCTTGCTAATGGCCGCAATCTGCGCAATAGCCTGCGCCAATTCGGCCTGCGCTTGGGCGTATTCCATTTCCGAACTGCGATTTCTCATGGCCTCTTCAGCACGACGCTTGGCTTCTTCAGCCTTGGCCTGATCGAGTTCCGCACCTCGAATCGCCGAGTCCGACAATACTGTGATCACGTGCGGTTGCACTTCCAGCATGCCACCCGACACATAAATCAGCTCTTCTTCGCTGGAATCCGGTTTTTTGATGCGCACCGAACCCGGCTTCAATCGGGTCAACAATTGGGTATGGCGAGGGTAAATCCCCAATTCCCCCATCTCCGCCGGTACAATCACATACTCTGCCACACCCGAAAACAGAGCGGCTTCATGGCTGACTATATCGACATGGATCGTCATGGACATGTTATGGCCTCCTTCATCACTGAACGATGGTTGCCAGATAGACAACCATCGTTCTCTCAACGGGTATGAGGTATCATACCCGTTGAGAATTTATTGCATCGTCTTGGCTTTTTCCACCGCTTCAGCAATGGTGCCAACCATATAAAATGCCTGTTCGGGCAGATGGTCGTATTCGCCGTTCACAATGGCCTTAAACCCGCTGATGGTGTCTTTCAAAGGCACATATTTTCCTGGCGCGCCGGTAAACACTTCCGCCACAAAGAACGGTTGTGACAAGAACCGCTGGATTTTGCGTGCACGAGCTACCGCCAATTTGTCTTCCGGCGCCAATTCATCCATACCAAGAATGGCAATGATATCGCGCAATTCCTTGTAACGCTGCAGGACGGATTGAACGCTTCGGGCAACATTGTAATGTTCTTCACCAACCACCAGTGGATCCAGTTGACGGGAAGTCGAATCCAGTGGGTCCACTGCGGGATAAATACCCAGTTCTGCAACCTGTCGCGACAACACAACCGTCGCGTCAAGGTGAGCAAACGTGGTAGCGGGGGATGGATCGGTCAAATCGTCTGCAGGCACATACACGGCCTGAATGGACGTAATCGAACCTTTTTTGGTCGAAGTAATCCGTTCCTGCAACCGTCCCATTTCTTCAGCCAGCGTTGGTTGGTAACCCACAGCGGATGGCATGCGACCCAGCAAAGCCGAAACTTCTGTACCGGCCAAGGTATAACGGTAAATGTTGTCCACAAACAACAACACGTCACGCCCTTCATCACGGAAAAATTCTGCCATGGTAAGCCCCGTCAGCGCCACACGCAAACGGTTGCCGGGCGGTTCGTTCATTTGCCCATAAACCAGCGCCACTTTATCCAGAACACCACCATCTTTCATTTCATGGTAAAAGTCGTTGCCCTCACGGGTTCGCTCACCAACGCCGGCAAAAACCGAATAACCGCTGTGTTCAACTGCAATATTGCGAATCAACTCCATCATGTTCACGGTCTTGCCTACCCCGGCACCGCCAAACAGACCAACCTTGCCACCCTTGGCAAACGGGCAGATGAGGTCAATCACTTTGATTCCGGTTTCGAGTAATTCGTTCGAAGCAGCCAGTTCGTCGAAAGCCGGTGCCTTACGATGAATGGGCGCCGTCGATTCATTACCAATCTCGCCCATTTCATCGATGGGATTTCCCAACACGTCCATGATACGGCCAAGTGTCTTGGTGCCGACGGGCACAGAAATTGGCGCGTGCGTTCCAGAAACCAGCATACCGCGACGCAAACCGTCTGTTGTGCCCATGGCGATCGCCCGGACAATTCCATCTCCCAACTGTTGCTGTACTTCCAGCGTCAGTACGGGTTCTTCCATTTTTAATGCATCATAAATTTTCGGCATGGAGTCGCGTGAAAATTCCACGTCAACCACCGGTCCAATAATTTGTACGATTTTGCCTTGACTCATCGCCGTTCCTTGATTATTCAAAATTTTCCATCCGCCATTCTGCCGACACTTTTGGCAGGTCTTTACCCATTACACTGCCGCCGCGCCCGCCACGATTTCCGAAAGTTCTTTGGTAATGGCCGCCTGCCGGGTCTTGTTGTACACCAGTTTCAATTCGCCAATCACGTTTTTTGCATTATCCGATGCCGCTTTCATGGCAACCATGCGCGCACTTTGCTCACACGCCATATTCTCGGTCACCGCACGATAAATCATCGCTTCGATATAGCGCACCAACAGGGCATCAACCACCGATTTTGCATCCGGTTCGTAAATGTAATCCCAATGATGCGCCAATTCGGTTTGCTCGACCGGCGCCAGAGGCAACAATTGAACGCTGACGGCTTCTTGTTTCATGGTGTTGACAAAACGACTGTACACCAGATGCAAGGCGTCGATTTCCCCGACACTATACGCATCCAGCATCACCTTCACCGGGCCAATCAACTGCTCCATGTGTGCGGTATCGCCCAAACCTACCGCGTGAGATACCACCTTGGCGCCCAAGCGTTGCATGAAACCAAGCCCCTTATTGCCCAGCGCGGTAACCTCTACGCCGTGCCCACTGGTATCCCATTGCCGAATCAGATTCAATGCAAGACGCATGGCATTGGTATTCAACCCGCCACACAAGCCCTTGTCCGTGCTGACGACGATCAACCCCACGCGCTTGATCGTTTCTCGTTTGACGACGAAAGGATGTTTGTACTCCGAGCTCGCCGACGACAGGTGCGCGGCAACCGCAGCAATTTTTTCCGCATACGGACGGGTGGCCCGCATACGTTCCTGCGCTTTGCGCATTTTTGCCGCAGCCACCATCTCCATAGCACGTGTAATCTTGCGTGTATTTTCTACACTCTTGATTTTTGTGCGTATTTCTTTGCCTGATGCCATTGTAGAGGTTCCTGTTAACCGGGATCAATAGGTAGAGTTGGCTTTAAAGGCTTCGATTGCCTTAGCCAAAGCGGTTTCGCTATCGCCGGACAAATCTCCCGTTTCCAGTATCTTGCTGACGATATCAGCATGCTGGGTCTTGATGTAAGAAGCGAGAGCGTTCTCGAACGCCAACACTTTTTTAATCTCCACATCGTCCATATACCCTTTATTGACGGCAAACAATGTCAACGCCATTTCGGCAATATTCATCGGGGCATACTGATTTTGCTTCATCAGTTCCGTCACCAGTTTTCCGCGTTCCAACTGTTTGCGAGTGGCTTCATCCAGGTCAGACGCAAACTGTGCAAAAGCAGCCAGTTCGCGATACTGCGCCAAGGCCAGGCGAATACCGCCACCCAGCTTTTTGATGACCTTGGTCTGCGCCGCACCGCCCACACGCGACACGGACAAGCCCGCGTTGATGGCCGGACGAATGCCCGCATTAAACAGATCCGTTTCCAGAAATATCTGTCCGTCGGTAATCGAGATCACGTTAGTGGGCACAAACGCTGAAACGTCGCCAGCTTGCGTTTCGATCACCGGTAGCGCGGTCAACGATCCGGTCTTGCCCTTGACCGCGCCGTTGGTCAATTTTTCCACTTGCTCTGCGTTGATGCGCGCCGCCCGTTCAAGCAAACGGGAATGCAAGTAGAACACGTCACCAGGATATGCTTCGCGACCGGGCGGACGGCGCAGCAAGAGCGAAATTTGACGATATGCCCACGCCTGCTTGGTCAAGTCATCATAAACAATCAACGCGTCCTGCCCCTTGTCACGGAAATATTCACCCATGGTGCAACCCGCGTAAGGCGCAATATATTGCATTGCTGCCGAATCAGATGCTGTTGCCGCAACGACAATGGTATGCGCCAATGCGCCGTGTTCTTCGAGTTTACGCACCACGTTGGCAATCGACGACGCTTTCTGTCCGATAGCAACATAAATACAGACAACGCCTGTGCCTTTCTGGTTGATGATGGCATCCACCGCAACAGCGGTTTTTCCGGTTTGGCGGTCACCAATGATCAACTCGCGCTGACCCCGACCAATCGGAACCATCGCGTCAATGGATTTCAAGCCGGTTTGCAACGGTTGATTAACCGATTGACGGGCAATCACGCCTGGAGCGATTTTTTCAATCGGCGCACTTGCCCCGCTTTCAATCGCTCCTTTACCATCAATGGCGCGTCCCAACGAATCGACAACGCGACCAATCAAACCTTCTCCAACCGGCACTTCCAAAATACGACCGGTACACTTGACCGTGTCTCCCTCGGTGATATGCTCGTACTCACCCAGCACCACAGCACCAACGGAGTCGCGCTCAAGGTTCAGCGCCATACCAAACGTGTTGCCCGGAAACGCCAACATTTCACCTTGCATGACGTCTGACAGACCGTGGATACGGACGATACCATCGGTCACGGAAACGACTGTTCCCTGGTTTCGTAATTCCGTTGCAGATTCGAGGTGCTGAATCCTGCTTTTAATGAGATCACTGATCTCAGTGGGATTGAGTTGCATTACTTGCTCCTAACGATATTCTTAACGATTTAAAGCGTAGGCCATATCCTGCAGCTTGCCTCGCACCGATGCGTCGTACACTTCGTCGCCTATGGTTA
Organism: Pseudomonadota bacterium; assembly: GCA_021790515.1. Taxonomy (GTDB): domain Bacteria; phylum Pseudomonadota; class Gammaproteobacteria; order Burkholderiales; family Sulfuriferulaceae; genus Sulfuriferula. The sequence continues at coordinate 74,301 of JAJYHV010000065.1, read as the reverse complement.
CCACTACGCCGCCTATCAACTGCGAATCCACGCTGGTCTCCATTTCAACTGCGCACTTGAAACGCGATTCCAGCACGGTTTTCAGCGCAAGTTGCTGCGCGGCGGTCAAAGGAAAGGCGCTGACGACATGCGAGGATTTGACGCCGCTGGCCCGGGCTTTCAACGCTTCGAATTGCGCGACCATTTCTGGCAACAGATCGATACGGCCATTGGAAACCAGTACCCGCACAAAATTCTTTGCCTGCGAATCCAGTCCATCACCACAAATATCCACAAACAAATCAGCAAACCGCTCTTTACCAAATGCCGGGTTATCGGCCAGCGCCTTCATATCAGGATGCTGATAGACGGATTGCAGCAAGGCCAGAGCGGCCGACCATTTGGCAAGATCTTTCGATTCCTGCGCAAGACGAAATACTGCTTCAGCGTATGGACGAGCTACCGTTGCAATTTCAGCCATGATCAGAGCTCATTTTGAATGTCTGCCAACAAAGCGGCGTGCGCCTTGCTGTCGATTTCCCGGCGCAAGATTTTTTCTGCGCCCGCCACCGCCAACGCGGCAACCTGGCTGCGCAAAGCTTCTCGTGCGCGCACAACCTCTTGCTCGACACTCGCTTGCGCGGCAGACATTACGCGATCTGCTTCGATTTTTGCCGCCGACTTCGCCTCATCAATTAACTGCGAAGCCCTTTTTTCGGCCTGGGCGACAATATCTCCCGCTTTTTGTCGTGCTTGCTGCAATTCAGAGGTTGCCCGTTTGCCGGCCAGTTCCAGTTCGTGTTTTCCACGTTCGCCAGCGGCCAGTCCGTCCGCAATCTGCTGTTTGCGCTCACTTAACGCCTGCATGATCGGTGGCCACACAAACTTCATGCAAAACCACACAAACAAGAAGAACGTGATGGACTGTCCAATCAGGGTCGCATTGATATTCATGCTGCTTACCTTTCCTGCCAGTCAGAATTGAATTAACCGGCTACCGCAAACAACACGTACATAGCCAGACCAACCGCAATCATCGGCACGGCATCAACCAGACCCATCACGATGAAGAACTGGGTACGCAACATGGGGATCAACTCCGGTTGCCGGGCTGCCCCTTCCAGAAAACGACCACCGAGAATACCGATGCCAATGGATGCGCCTAGCGCGCCCAACCCCATCATGACTGCGCCGGCAACGTACAGAATTGCGTGAACCATATCCATTTATACTGCTCCTGATAATGAAAAATTAAAAATAAATCTATCCCTCTGCCGATGTCCCTGGCGCCATGTCACCCCCATGGCACGAACATCAACGAACCTAATCTGCATCATCCAACCGGAATCAGTGATGCTCCTGGTGCGCCATGTCCATGTATACAATGGTCAGCGTCATGAAAATGAACGCCTGCAAGGTAATAATCAGAATATGGAATACCGCCCAAGCCCATTGCAGCACGCCACCAAAGGCAGCCAGACCCATGCCACTACCGAACATCAATGCGATCAGGATAAAAATCATTTCGCCCGCATACATATTGCCAAACAACCGTAACGCCAGCGATACCGGTTTCGCAATCAGATTGACGCCTTCCAGGAACAGATTGGCCGGCAATCCGTATTTGCCAAAAGGTTGTAAAGTCAGTTCGCCCACAAATCCACCCACGCCCTTGACCTTGACGCTAAAATACACCACCAGCGCAAAAACGCTCAGCGCCATGCCAAACGTGGCGTTTGGGTCAGTGGTCGGCACGACCCGGAAAAAAGGAACGCCGAGCGCCTTGGCCAGGTGCGGCACCCAGTCAACGGGGATCAGATCCATCAGGTTCATCAGGAAAATCCAGGCGAAAATCGTTAATGCCAAAGGCGCTACCAGCGCATTGCGGCCACTAAAGGATCCTCGCACGCTGTTATCGACAAACTCGACGATCCATTCCACAAAATTCTGCCCCCCGGAAGGAACAGCCGACGTTGCGGATTTTGCCACCAGACGAAACAGGAACAAAACCAACACGCCCAACAGAATCGATACGCCAAGCGTGTCCAGATTAACGGCCCAAAATCCCATGGCCTTGGCCTGTTCAGCGCTATGCGCAATCCCCATGCTTCCATCTGGAAGCCGTCCATAAGTCAGGTTTTGCAAGTGGTGCCGAATATACTCGGCGGATGTCAATACTTCACTAGCCATAATCAACACACAACCTTAAATTATTTTTGTCTGCCGGACTGGACCCATGCCCAACCTGCTAACCAAATCAACTGACCCCATGCAAAACCGGTCAGTACGCCACCATACAAAAAACCCAGTCTGTGCCATAACGGCAACGACAACAAAACAATCACTATCAGCATTCTGGTCAGCGCCATCTGGTACGCTTCGCGCACAACAACACCGGCGCCACGAATTGGCTTTTGACGCAAGCGCCACCACAGGTAGGCTCCAGGCAACAACGACACCAGGCAGCCATACACAACTGACTTCATTGCTGATGGGTAGTACACACCGGCCATTATCGCGATGAGAGCTGTTGCGACCAACTGCCACAGCAGAACGCGACGAACGGGCGAATGCATTTGCTTGACCTCGAGCGGGTCTTCCCCAAGCCCGCCTATTGACATGTTTCAGCCAAATTCTGTGCAACCGGCCGAATCATACACGACTCACTTATCTTTTTGCAACTTTTTTCGTGTTGTCTTTTTGGATGACCCATTATTTTCCCTCGACCTTTTCTGGATGGCATGGTTTGCCGGCAAGGCCAAAAACAGAATTCCATCCTGACAGAAAGCACCCGGACTGAAGGCGAACGAGCTTATTGTTCTTCGGGAACCGCGCTTTATTCCCACATGGTCGCGACGGTGGCTTGGCGGGATGAGCTGCAAGGTGTTGCGCGCAGTCAAGGCTTATTCGCCCTTGGGTCAGTACCCAAGAAATAATCTTGACAAGCGGCGCAATGCGGCTCATGGCGGAATTAATCAGCGGTTCCTTCCGTCTCCTTCCATCCGGACAAAATCTGGTCCAGTTGATCAAGGTTCTGGTATTCAATAATCAATTTTCCATTACCCTTTTTTTGCTGCTGGATTTTTACCTGAGATCCCAGGCGTTCTGACAGGCGCTCCAGCAAATTCAACACATCGCGATCCATCGTGTTGTTTTTGACAACACCTTCCGGTGCGGGCGCTCCCCGCAACAAACGCGCCACCTGCTTTTCCGTTTCGCGTACACTCCAGGCCTGATCGACCAATCGTTGCGCAATCACGCCCTGCTCTTGCTCGGGCAATGACAGCAAGGCGCGAGCATGCCCCATGTCCAGATTACCCGCCATCAGCAGTTGCTGTACCTGTTGGGGTAGTTGCAGCAGACGCAGCAAATTGCTGACGGCGCTGCGGGATCGGCCGACAGCATCGGCTGCTTGCTGATGGGTCAAACCAAATTCCGTTATCAGTCGCTGTATTCCGTTCGCTTCTTCTAACGGATTCAAATCTTCGCGCTGGATATTTTCAATGAGTGACATCGCCAATGCATGCTCATCAGCAACGTTTTTCACCAATACCGGTACTTCCAGCAAACCCGCCATCCGTGCCGCGCGCCAGCGTCGTTCGCCCGCAATGATTTCAAGTCCATCCTGCTCTGTATGTCGCACCAGAATGGGTTGCATCAAACCTTGTTTTTTAATGGACTCGGCCAGCATTTGCAGGCTTTCTTCGTCCATTCTGGTCCGCGGCTGGTATTTCCCTGGACACAACTCGTCCAGTTTTACCGATTTCAATGCGTCGTCAACAACCCGCTCAGCGTCCAGCAACGCGTCCAACCCTCTACCTAACCCTTTGATTTTCCTCATACCTTCTTTTCCTTGCCCCCAGAAACCTCACCAACACGCATATCAATCTCTATTTCTGGCTTTTGTCCGTATCCTTTAATATTCCGTTACAGTCCACGACATCATTTAACCGAATGAAACCGTGTTTTCATCTCTCGCGCCAAAGCCTGATAGGCCTGCGCCCCTTTGGACGCAGCATCGTAAACTGAAACCGGCAAGCCATGGCTGGGCGCCTCAGCAAGCCGAACATTGCGCGGAATCACCGTATCGTACACTTTATCAGCAAAGTGGCTCTTCAATTGTTCTGAAACTTGCTGCGCCAGCGTGCTGGTTGCGCTATACATGGTTCGCAACAACCCGCCAATTTCCAGCGCCGGATTAATGTGCATCCGGATACGGCGAATGGTATTGACCAGATCGGACACGCCTTCCAGGGCATAGTATTCACACTGCATGGGTATCATTACTTCGTCGGCGGCGGCCAGTGCGTTGATTGCCAACAGATTTAACGCCGGAGGGCAATCAATCAACACCGCATCATATTGAAATGAAAAAGGATTCAACAGCTGCTTTAAACGCAACTCGCGTTCCGCTTCATCCACCAACTCGATTTCGGCGCCAGCCAAATCACGGTTTGCCGGCAACACATCATATTTTCCCTGTTCACTCCGGCAGACAATTTCTTCAGCACGGCGCAAGCGCAACAAGCCATGATAAATGCTCACCGTCAACCCGCGCTTGTCGATTCCGCTACCCATGGTGGCGTTGCCTTGTGGATCCAGGTCCACCAGCAAGACCTGCAATCCTTCGCTTGCCAAGCCCGCGGCCAGATTAACCGCCGTTGTGGTTTTTCCCACCCCGCCTTTTTGATTGGCTATCGCCATGATCTTAGTCATGCACAACTCCTAGTTGCAACACATGTCGTTCTGCTGTCAGTCCGGGAATTTGTAAGGCCTTTGTTGCCAACATACGCACATCTTTTGGCAACGCCGTTAATTCTTGCCCTGGAAAAAGTCCTTTCATGGCCAACCAATAACCGTTTTTCGCCAACACATGGCGTGACTGCGTAACAAATTGAAGCAAACTGGCGTACGCCCGCGAAACAATACAATCATACACTGGCGTGGGCGGCAGGTTTTCTACTCGTTGCGTCTCCACCAGTACGTTTGGAAGTCGCAACTCCAGTACAACCTGTCGAAGAAAACTGGTTTTTTTTCGATTACTGTCAACGAGGGTGAACGTCATCTCCGGACTTGCGATTGCCAATGGAATTCCCGGCAATCCGCCGCCGCTGCCAACATCCAGCACGCGTTTTCCACTCAGCATGGGCAGAATAGCGAGACTGTCCAACAAATGCAAGGACAACATTTCTTCATCGCGTACCGCAGTTAAATTATGTGTTTTATTCCATTTTTGCAGCAACGAAACATACGCGAGCAATTGTTGTATGGCTTCATCGCGCAAAGCCAGGCCTAATTGCGCCGCCTGTTGCTCAAACACGTCGTCATCAGACATGGTTGCCTGCGGCGCTGCTTGCATTGGTGATTGACGGTTGCCGCTTTACCCAGGTCAGCAAGATCATCAAAGCCGCTTGCGTCACACCGGAAATTCTGCCTGCCTGACCAAGTGTTTCGGGTTGGAATTGCATCAACCTTTGTCTGACTTCCACGGACAATCCCGGAATATTGTGATAATCAAGATTCGTTGGCAACAACAGGGTTTCATGTTCTCGCGCCTTATCGATATCCGCTTGCTGTCTGGTCACATACCCTTGGTACTTGGCCATGATTTCTATCTGATCCACGACTGTGCTGTCCGTTTCCGGTTCCAGTTCGGTCGACAATTCGCAAACATCCGCGTAACGTATTTCCGGACGCCGCAGCAATTCGTACAAATTGTATTCTCGTTCAATGGGTTTTCCCAACACCCGAGAAATCAACTCATTATCCACTTTCTCCGGTTGCAACCAAATCTGTTTCATGCGCGCGTTTTGCTGTGCAATCCGGTCCCGTTTACGATTGAATGCATCCCATTGCTCATTATTGATCAATCCCAACCGACGACCGGTTTCCGTCAACCGTAAATCCGCATTGTCTTCACGCAGAGACAAGCGATATTCTGCGCGACTGGTAAACATACGATACGGTTCACTGACCCCTCGCACCGTCAAATCATCAAGCATCACACCCAGATAGGCTTCATCTCTACCCGGAATCCAGGGCGATTTTTCCTGAGCGGCCAGAGCCGCATTAATCCCGGCCAGCAAACCCTGTGCTGCCGCTTCTTCATACCCCGTCGTCCCATTGATTTGGCCGGCAAAGAACAAACCCTTTACTGCGCGAGTTTCCAGACTGCGTCGCAACGCCCTTGGATCAAAATAATCGTACTCAATGGCATACCCGGGGCGCAACAGATGCGCATTTTCCAACCCCGGAATAGAACGCACCAGTTTCCATTGCACATCGAACGGCAAACTGGTGGAAATGCCATTCGGATAAACTTCGTGTGTGGTCAACCCCTCTGGTTCCAAAAAAACCTGATGAGACGATTTATCAGCAAAACGAATGATTTTATCTTCGATCGACGGGCAATATCTTGGCCCGACACCTTGAATGACGCCGGTATACAGCGGTGAGCGATCCATGCCGCTTCGAATGATTTCATGCGTGGCTTCGCTCGTGTGCGTCACCCAGCAAGCCACTTGCCGAGGATGCATTTCTCGTTTGCCCATAAACGAAAAAACCGGGACCGGCTCATCTCCTTGCTGCTGTTGCAAACGAGAATAATCGATGCTGCGGCCATCAATTCTGGGCGGAGTGCCTGTTTTTAACCGTCCTGCCGGCAAATCAAGCTCTCGCAATCTGGCAGACAGTTGTACGGAAGCGGGTTCCGCGGCACGTCCACCTGTTTGCTGGTTCAACCCCACATGCATCAGTCCCGCCAGAAAGGTGCCCGCTGTCAACACCACCTGCCTGGCGCGAAACGTCAGGCCCAATTGAGTTTTGACGCCAACCACTTGCTCGCCCTGGACCAGAATGTCTTCCACACCCTGCTGAAACAAACGCAATCCCGGTTGGTTTTCCAACCGCGATCGAATGGCTTGACGATATAACACACGATCGGCCTGCACGCGAGTCGCTCTCACTGCCGGCCCTTTGGACGCGTTTAAAATACGAAACTGTATACCGGCTTCATCACTCGCTAACGCCATGGCGCCACCCAAAGCATCAATTTCTTTTACCAAATGCCCCTTACCAATCCCGCCAATCGAGGGATTGCACGACATTTGTCCTAACGTTTCCAGATTATGGGTCAACAATAAGACATTGGCTCCCATTCGAGCCGCTGCCAGCGCCGCCTCCGTTCCTGCATGGCCACCTCCGATGACAATCACATCGAATGATTCATCAAATTCCATGATCACCTTTTATCAAACTGGATTACCTTGTTGATTTCAAAACAGAAAAATGCTGTTGTTCCACGTGAAACACGCAAATTTCCTGTTAACCTCACTTGCTGAAGTTATTTACCAATACAAAATTCGGAAAAAATCTTTCCGAGCAAATCATCGGCATCTTTCGGTCCGGTGATTTCCATCAATGCCGCTTGCGCCAACCGCAGGTCTTCCGCCATCAACTCCAGCCATGCAAATTTTTCAGTTGCGTGACTTACGTATTCCCTGGCTTGTCGCAAAGCATCAAGATGGCGCGAGCGCGCCAAAAAAGCGCTGGAGTTTTCGACCTGCCCCGCCACCATGCTCACCAAAACCCGCCGCAGATGATCACAACCCTGCCCCGTTTTGGCGGAAATATAACAAGCGTCTGCTTCAACCGGTCTATCAGCAGCCAATAAATCCACTTTATTAAACACCCGTAAACAAGGTATCTGTTGCGGTAGTTCTTTCATAACGCTATCCGATGCCTGTGGATTTCTTGCATCAACCAACAACAAAACCACATCTGCCTGCTCGATGGCACGCCGGGTACGATCAATCCCCGCCTGTTCAACCGGATCCGTCGTTTCACGCAAACCGGCAGTATCGATCACGTGAAAAACAATCCCCTCAATCAATAACGACTCTCGTATGGTATCACGGGTTGTTCCTGCCATCGGTGTAACAATGGCCCTGTCGTTTCCTGCCAATTGATTAAGTAAACTGGATTTTCCTGCATTGGGTTGTCCGACCAGGACCAGATGTATTCCTTCCCGCAAAACCGAACCTCGTTGACTGGCTTGTTCAATCCTTGCAATGTCTTGCCACAAGGTTGCCAATCGCTGCGCAACGTCTTGTTGTTGAATAAAATCCAGCGCTTCATCCGCAAAATCCAACGCGGTTTCTATTTGGACGCGTAACGATTCGAGATGTTCTACCAAACGAAAAATTTGCGTCGAAAACTCTCCCTGTAACGATCGGGTTGCGCATTTAACTGCTTCGATGCTGCTCGCGTGAATCAAATCCACCACGCTTTCCGCTTGCGCCAAATCAAGTTTTTGATTCAAATACGCCCGATAAGTAAACTCGCCAGGTTTGGCAATCCGCGCACCTAATTGCAGGCATCGATGCAACACGGCATTCAGAACAACTGCCCCGCCGTGTCCCTGCAATTCCAACACGTCTTCACCAGTATATGAATGAGGGGATGGGAAATACAATACCAACCCTTCATCCAATACTTGCCCTCTTTCGTCCCGAAACGCTGTGAAACAAGCCACCCTGGGCGTTAGAACCTTGCCTAACAGTTGTATCGCGTAAGATTCAAGTTGCCACCCTGAAATTCTGATTATTCCTATGCCGCCCGCACCGACCGGGGTAGCAATGGCAGCAATGGTATCCCGCTGAACAAATTCAACCACGAACCGTTTTCTTACCCATTTGCCGGGTAATCACCCATTGTTGACTCATGGACATGATGTTGCTGACCACCCAGTACAACACCAGTCCCGAAGGAAAAAACAAAAAGAAAACAGTGAATGCCACCGGCATCACCATCATGACTTTTGCCTGCATGGGGTCTGGTGGGGCTGGGTTCAGCCGTGTCTGCAACAACATGGTCAGGCCCATTAAAATGGGTAATACATAATAAGGATCGGGCGCAGACAAGTCATGAATCCAGCCGATAAACGGCGCTTGCCGCATTTCCACGCTACCTACCAAAGTCCAGTATAACGCAATAAAAACCGGAATTTGTACCACAGTTGGCAAACAACCGCCCAAAGGATTTACTTTTTCCGTTTTATATAATTCCATCATCGCATGATGCAGTTTTTCCCGGTCATCACCATAGACCGTTTTCAATTGCTGCAGTTTTGGCGTCAATTGCTTCATTTGTGCCATCGAACGATAACTTTTGGCAGACAACGGGAAAAACGCCAGTTTGATCAAAATGGTCAGGATAATAATGGCCCACCCCCAGTTCCCGGTGATTTCCTCGGTTTTTTGTAACACCCAGAACAGAGGTACCGCAATGGGCGTTAACCAGCCGTAATCAACGACATAGGTCAATCCGGGCGCCAATCCCGCCAGGGTTTTTTGTATTTGTGGACCGACATACAAAGGAACGTCCATTTGCCAAACGGTATTACTGGAAATTTTGTTCCCTGACAACAATACCCCGGCTTTATACAACCCGTTACCCAGCGCTTTCGCATAAAATTCACGGTGTTCACCGTTTTTTGGTAGCCAGGCGGAAACAAAATGGTGTTGCACAATAGCCACCCAACCATTATTGGCCGCAGGCGGAATCTGTTGTTCGTGTTTGTTTAGTGACTCAAAACTGACTTTTTTAAATTTGCTGGCCTGGGTATAAAAAGCAGGGCCTGTAAAGGTGTGCACCACCTTTGATTCTCCAATGGGCGCTTTTCCGTCTCGTACAAACTGAAAATATGCCTCTATGGGTTCTGTCAACGGGTGTGGGGTGTGCACTATCCAGCGAACATCTATTCGATAAGAATCGGGATAAAAAACATAATCTTTTTCGACTTGTATTCCTGTTGCTGCATCGTCCCAGTACAAAGGAACAACCAATTCGGTTTGTCCCTTCATTAACACATAGTTCTTTGCTTTTGCTTGAAACAGACTTTTATGTGTGGGTAATTGATTCCCCAATAAACCTGACTGCGCAACGAATTTATTGGTTGCGGTATCCTGCAACAACATCAGCGGAACGTTCTTGTGTTGCAAATCATGATAATTCAACAAAGCAATTTGTTGAACATCACCGCCAAGGGTATTGATTTGTGCCTGCAACGTGTCTGTTTGAATACTAACGACACTACCTTGTTGCAAAAGGTTTTCCTGACGAATTACCTCGGCTTGTTGTATCGATGACTTACCAGGTTCCGTTTGGTGAACAACAACTTCCGCTGTTGATGCCGGTATATTGAATTTTTGCCACGATTGCCATAGCATTAACGAGGAAAAAGAAAAAATAACGGCTAATATGATACGTTGAACATCCATACAAAATCCATTGCTCTGTTTATTTATGGAACCGGATCATAACCACCCGGATGATGTGGATGACAACGCGAAATTCGTCGCAATGCCATAATCAAACCACGCATAGCACCATGTCGTGAAATGGCTTCCATGGCATAACTGGAACAGGTTGGCGTAAAACGACAACGGGGTCCAAGCCATGGACTGATCACATATTGATACGCCCTGATCAAAACAATCAAGATTTGTTGCATCGTTTTGCCTGTTGAAACAAGCGCTCCAATTCCTTCATGACCTCTGCAAGGTCTTCCGGTAAAAACCGTTGATTCACCCTTACCACATAATCCAATGGTAAAAAATCATGCTGATGCAAACGAAAATATTCACGAATATGTCGCTTTATCGTGTTTCTACGATTGGCTCTGGACAGTTGTTTTTTGCCGACAACAATACCTAAACGCGCATGCGGCATATTGACATCCAGCGCTTGTAATTGCAACAACCTGCCTTTGAATCGTCGTACCGACTTCAAAACCGTCTGAAATTGTTGGGTAACCAAGAGCCGTTGCGCACGGACAAACTTATAACGCAAATCACTCATAAGCGGCACTTTTACACGTAGGCGAACAAAGCACTATCTTGGCGATACCTGTATTCAAGACAATATATGTTACCTGTTCTTGACAAGCTTGATGCTTATTTAACCTTTTGTTTCACTATATCATCAAAACAAATGCATGATTATCGCGAAGTTCCAACCGAAAGCCGATGCCTGCCTTTGGCTCGACGCGCATTAATGACGGCTCGGCCTCCTTTGGTACGCATGCGCACCAAAAATCCATGTGTTCTTTTCCGACGAACAACTGAAGGTTGATATGTACGTTTCATGTTAACACCTGTTTAATATAAAGTTTTGAATTATAGCTCAAAAAAAACAAATAATTCACAAAATTTAATAAAATAATTTCATGGCAAGGTTTTAAATTTTCCGTACAATTCCCGAATAGCACTTTTTAATTGATTTGCAAACGAATCGTTATATGTTGATTATTCAGGCTGGACGCTCAATTAATCGCATAATATTTTATTAAATAACAAACCGAGATTAGTGCCCATGCCCATGATTGTCTCCAGTCGTTTCTTGTGTGATGCTCACGTGAACCCTTTTATAAAATCACCATCTACCTAACCCGGATTAAAATCCTTGTTACAAAGGATTGAGCTGTCGCGACCAAAAAAGCAAGTCTTGTTATCTTTGAAAAGTGCTCTATCAGATTTAAACCTTGAAATCAAGAACCGGTAACTTTGTTACGTCGTTTAATTCGCTTTTATTTCTTTGTTTTTAATAAAATATTTATATTATGATGACTCAATTTTGGCAAACAATACTGCCTAAACTGGAACAGGAGTTGTCCCCACAACAGTTCAACACCTGGATTAAGCCATTAAAACCTGGTGAATCAAAAGATGAATTCATTTTACTGACGGGCAATCGGTTCATTCAAGATTGGGTGCGAGACAAATTTTTATCTCGAATTGAAACCCTTGCCGAACAATATTTTGGTCAACCTGTTTCTATTTTGCTGCAAGTTGATGTGCCAAATAAAACAATGCACGTATCACCAACTTCCCCTGTCATTCAAGCCCAACCAAAAAAAACCAAAACAAAAACAATCAATCGCTTGAATGCGTTATGCACTTTTGAAACCCTTGTGATCGGGAAAGCCAATCAACTTGCTCGTGCAGCAGCTATTGCTGTTGCAGATAATCCAGGAAAAGCTTATAACCCGTTGTTTGTTTATGGTGGTGTTGGCTTAGGTAAAACGCATTTGATTCAAGCAATTGGTAATTATGTTCAACTACATCAACCAGAAGCAAAAGTAAATTATATCCATGCCGAACATTATGTTTCTGATGTCGTCAAAGCGTATCAACACAAAATGTTTGATGAGTTCAAACGTCATTATCATTCGCTGGATATTTTATTGATTGATGATATTCAATTTTTTAGCGGAAAAAACCGTACGCAAGAAGAATTTTTTTATGCTTTTAACACGCTGATTGAAAATCAGAAGCAAGTTATCATTACCTGTGATACCTATCCAAAAGAAATTACAGATATGGAAGAACGATTAAAATCCAGATTCAGCTGGGGTTTAACCGTTTCCATCGATCCACCAGAACTGGAAATGCGTGTAGCTATCCTGTTAAAAAAAGCATTAATGGAAAATATTGAACTGGACGAAACTGTAGCGTTTTTTATTGCCAAACAAATTCGCTCCAACGTCAGAGAATTGGAAGGCGCATTAAAACGAGTCTTGGCATTTTCACGTTTTTCTGGTAAACCAATATCCCTGGAATCAACAAAAGAGGCATTAAAAGATTTGCTTGCCGTTCAAAACCGCCAAATTTCTATCGAAAACATACAAAAAACCGTTTGTGATTTCTATAAAATAAAATTGATTGATTTGCACTCCAAAAAACGCACCCGTGTTTTTGTTCGGCCGCGTCAAATGGCTATGGCTTTGGCAAAAGAATTAACCAACATGAGTCTGCCAGAAATAGGCGCCTCTTTTGGTGGTCGAGACCATACCACCGTTATTCATGCTTGTCATAAGGTTAATGATTTAAAAATAGAAGACAGTACATTTCATCGTGAATACAATGTACTATTACAAGTTTTAAGCAATTGAATTTTGCTGTGCGCCATAAAAAACAATTCAAGAATAAACGCGAAGGTCATACAAAACCCTGTTATTGTATTCAACAAACAAAGCTGTTTAAATAATGTGGACAATATGTGTATAACCGTTCAGTTACCCACAACGGTCACTTTTATCCACAAATAGAGCACTTATCAAACAAACTGTTTACACAACATTGTTAAAAAGCCAAGTACATGACAAACTGCAACAAATGATTGTTTTCCACAGAACTGTACTGACTCTAATTATTAGGTTTATATTAAAATGTTATTATTGGAAATTAAACGACAGGTTTTTTTGCCACTTCTTCAAACCGTTGCCAATATTGTCGAGAAACGCGCCAATCAACCTATTCTTGCCAATATTTTAATTGAACATAAAAACACCGTTCTTTCTGTTACCAGCATGGATCAAGACATCCAGATAACAGCATCTTGTCCGGACAAATCATTTCAGGCGATTGATTTTGCTTTAACGGTATCGGCCAAAAAAATTGTTGATATTTTTCGTGCCTTACCCGAAACGGAAACCGTCTTCTTGGAAAATCCGGATCATCAATTGTTGATTCGTACCAAAAAAAGTCGATTTCATTTGCAAACTCTTCCAGCAAATGATTATCCGTTGGTTATTCTTCCCGTCGAACAATCCAATCATATTCAAATTGAACAAAAAACATTAAAACAACATATTGCCAAAGTTCAGTTTGCCATGGCACAACAAGACTTTCGATATTACCTGAATGGAATGTTATTTAATGTCCTTTCGGATCAAATTGAACTGGTTGCAACAGACGGACATCGATTAAGCTGGGCATATTTACCCGAACCGGAAAATCCGGTTCCAGGCGAATGGATTGTTCCTCGAAAAACCATTCTGGAATTATTTAAATTATTGAAAGACGAAAGCGAACAATTCGTAAACATTACCATTTATTCAAAACAAATCTGTTTTGAATTAAATAGTATTCAAATTATTTCAAAATTGATTGATGGAAAATTTCCGGATTACCATAAAGTCATTCCCAAAAATCATACCAATGTCATGCAAATTGAACGACTTGAGTTTTTGCAATCTTTACAACGAGTTGCAATTTTATCCACTGAAAAATTTCGTGGAATACGTTTTATACTATCGCAAAACGAATTAAAAATTATTAGCAATAATAACGAACAAGAGGAAGCTCAAGAATTGTTATCCGTTCAATATCAAGGAATTCCTCTCGATATTGGCTTTAATGTAACTTATTTGTTAGAACTTTTATCAGCGATTGATACGAATCATGTTTTCTGCCATTTTAACGATGCAAATAGCAGTATGTTAATTACCTTACCCGAACGAGATGATTTTAAATATGTCGTTATGTCGATGAGAATATAATTTGTCGAGTTTTTAGCAAAAAATCATTAACCACACTTGAATCAACGCAATACGCCTGGTTTCACGTGAAACATTATTGAGAATTTTATGAATAAAGAATATAACTCCGACAGTATTCGTGTGTTAAAAGGATTGGATGCCGTAAGAAAAAGACCTGGTATGTATATTGGTGATACATCAGACGGATCAGGGTTGCATCACATGATTTTTGAAGTGCTTGATAATGCAATTGATGAAGCGTTGGCCGGTTATTGTGACACGATACGTGTCATTATTCATACAGACGAATCCATTTCCGTTATAGATAATGGACGAGGAATTCCTGTCGATATTAAACAAGATGACGAAGAAAAACGCTCAGCAGCTGAAATAGTAATGACCGAATTACATGCTGGCGGAAAATTTGATCAGAACTCTTACAAAATTTCAGGTGGATTGCATGGCGTAGGGGTTTCAGTTGTCAATGCCTTGTCTGACTGGCTTAAATTACGTATTTGGCGTAATGGATATGTACACGAAATGGAATTTCGTCGTGGCGAAACCGTTGCGTCATTAAAAAGAGGGGAAAAATCAGATAAGCACGGAACGGAAGTTCATTTTATGGCAGCCAAGGAAACTTTTGGCGTCATTGAATACCACTATGATATTTTAGCAAAACGTATTCGAGAATTGTCTTTTTTGAATAATGGCGTTCATATTGATTTGCAAGATTTACGTGATGGACGACATGAAAACTTTGCATTGTCCGGCGGCATTGCTGGATTCGTTCAATATATGAATCGTAGTAAAACAGTATTGCATCCCAATATTTTTTGTGCCAGCGGTGAAAAAGACGGTATTTATATTGATGTTGCCATGCAATGGAATGATTCTTATACCGAATCAGTACAGTGCTTCACCAATAATATCCCGCAACGGGATGGCGGAAGTCATTTAACCGGTTTACGTACCGCAATGACCAGAACCATCAATCAGTATATCGAGCAGAATGAATTGGCAAAAAAAGCCAAAGTGGATACCACCGGTGATGATATGCGAGAAGGCTTAACTTGCGTCTTGTCCGTTAAGGTGCCCGAACCAAAATTTTCATCACAAACAAAAGATAAACTGGTCTCTTCCGAAGTGCAACCAGTGGTATCCGAAGTGGTCGGACAAAAATTACAAGAATTTTTGTTGGAAAAACCACTTGATGCAAAGATCATTGTTAACAAGATTATCGATGCGGCCCGCGCGCGGGATGCCGCAAGAAAAGCCAGAGAATTGACCCGCCGCAAAGGCGTTTTGGATAGTATGGGATTACCAGGAAAATTGGCAGACTGTCAGGAAAAAGATCCTGCCCGCTGTGAAATTTATCTGGTGGAAGGAGATTCCGCCGGCGGTTCCGCCAAACAAGGCCGAGACCGTAAATACCAGGCGATTTTACCGTTAAAAGGCAAGATTCTGAATGTTGAACGGGCACGCTTTGATAAACTGATTTCCAGTCAGGAAATTGTTACGTTGATTACGGCGTTAGGAACGGG
Source organism: Pseudomonadota bacterium (assembly GCA_021790515.1). GTDB lineage: Bacteria > Pseudomonadota > Gammaproteobacteria > Burkholderiales > Sulfuriferulaceae > Sulfuriferula. The sequence goes on along the minus strand of JAJYHV010000065.1, from coordinate 58,461 downwards.
TATTGGTCGAGATGAATATAATGCCGATAAATTACGCTATCACCGCATTATTATCATGACTGATGCTGATGTGGATGGGTCGCATATTCGTACATTGTTATTGACGTTTTTTTATCGGCAGATGCCGGAACTGGTTGAGCGAGGGCATATCTATATTGCGCAACCACCATTATATAAAATAAAATTTGGTAAAAACGAACAATACCTGAAAGACGAGCACGAGTTAAAAAACTGGTTGTTGAACAAAGCCGTAGAACAATCACGTTTGCAGTTGCATGGAGAAAGCCCGACGGAAATCACGGGTAATGCATTAAAACAATTGGCTGAATCCTGGTTTTTAACGGAGTCTATCATCCAACGACAAAGTCGAATGTTGGATAAAGGGGTATTGTATGCTTTACTGGATATCAATCATCCCGTAATGCAAACAGAAGAGCAAGCAAGCCGATTGTTGGCCGAATTAACAGAAAAAATGAAAACGGAAACAATCCTGTTTCATTATGAAGCCGGAACCGATGATAAAGACTCGGCTATTGTGATTCAACGCCAATTACATGGCAATCATCGGGAAACACGACTTACCCAAGAGTTCTTGAATAGCCCGGAGTTTACACAAATATCGAACACCGCAAAATTATTGCAACCAATCAATCAGCAGGGCATGAATGCGTTTTATGGTGATAAAACAGCATTTTTCTCCAGGTTTTGGCAAGCCCTGGAGTGGACGTTAGAACAAGTCAAACAAAATATTAATTTACAACGATACAAAGGGTTAGGTGAAATGAATCCGGAACAATTATGGGAAACCACAATGAATCCGGAAGTCAGACGATTGATGCAAGTAAAAATTGAAGACGCGATCAATGCCGACGAGATTTTTGTGACATTAATGGGAGATCAGGTTGAGCCAAGACGGTTATTTATCGAAAACAATGCCTTGGGTGTACATAATCTCGATGTTTAGTGTCGCAACAAACAACATGACAAGAGCCTACGTAAAAATAAGCGAGCACCATTATCGTGGTTAAAGCGGATTTCTGGTAGGCGCGTTCATTAATCGTTTGCCAAAAAATCGCAACAGACGTGAAAGCAGTCTTGGCGCCTGTTGTCATGTGTGCCGAACGAAGGAAAAAAGAGTCTTGGCCAAACCAAAGACTGGCTTCCTTAAGGAAGCGCTGATTAATTCCCACACGGTCGCGACGGTGGCTTGGCGGGATGAAATGCAAGGCGTGACGCGCAGTCAAGGGTTATTCTCCTTGACAAGCGGCGCAACGCGGCAGTTCGCCCGCCAAACCCCGTCCCATATGGGTTGCAACCAAATCGCGCGCTCGCTTCGCCGACCTCCTTGGCATCGTAGTCCCGGCTACGACCTTCGTCGCTCGACTCGCGATCATCGCGATTTGGTCTGCAACGCGGCTCGTGGAGGAGTTAATCAGCGCTTCCTTAACCCACTAATCCGTAATTTGATAAAACATCCAGCAAAAGAAATGAAATTCCGGCAACGATTGAACCAAGGAGAAATCCAGCCAAAACATCAGTTAAATAATGTAATCCCAATACCATACGCGAGAGAGCAACCAACAAGGTAAAGGGCAGCAATAACCAGGCAAGCAACGGGTAATAAACGATGGCGACCAAAGTAAAAGCTGTCGCATGCAAAGTATGCCCAGACGGAAAGCTGAAACGGTCAAGAGGCGCTAACAGACAATGGATGCTGCCAAATTGACAATGCGGGCGAGGACGAATTGTTTTCTTTTTGAGCCAGACATAAATGGCCGTTCCAAACAACCCGGCAAAGATCATTTGCAAGACAATTGGCCACGCACGATTACCTTGAACGGCAAGCATGACCATCATCAATACGTACCAGAATATTCCATTACCCAGGCGGCTAATGTAACGAAACAAATACAACAAAACAGGAAACCTGCCCGCGCGATTCAATCGACGCGTCACCCCTGCTTCGTGTTCAGCTACCCATTGCCAACTCAATTTCTCCATGGTTGGATTCCTTTTCGACGAGCGCCTGTAGAACACGTTCAAACCGATCATGCACTTCAGGCCATGAAATAGACAATGCTGTTTGAAAAGCGTTCCTTCCGATACCCTTGATTTGTGATGGGTCGGTGACCAATGATACAGCTTCGCGAACGAAAGCAGTACTATCTTGTGGTGCAGCGACCAAACCATTGATGCGATGCCGAATTAAAGCTTCAGCTGCCGCGTAATTATAAGCAACCACTGCCAGACCGCTTGCCATGGCTTCGGTGGTAACGTTACCAAAAGTCTCGGTGAGGCTGGGGAATAAAAAAATGTCAGCTGAGGCATAGTGGCGAGCGAGGTCTTCGTCTCGGCGCAAACCGCAAAAAATGGCATCCGGATAACGGGTTTTTAGTGTGGGCAACTCTGGTCCGTCACCGACCAAAACCAGCTTTACCCGTTGATTTTCCTGGCGCATCGCATTGAACGCAGAAAAAACCAGCGGCAGGTTTTTTTCGGCAGCCAAGCGACCAACATATAGTACGACAGGGGTATCATCCAAAACTCCCCACGAAGCACGAAGGTGTGCATCACGACGATCGGGGTGAAAAAGTTCGGTATCTACTCCGCGCGCGACCACCTCCAGATTACGGTAGCCATGTTCTTGCAATTCTTCACGAATGGCATTGGTAGGAACCAGCGTCACACAGGCCTTGTTGTGAAATTTGCGTAAATACGCCAGAATGGGGCGACGTAACCATCCTGCGCCATAGTGACGGCTGTAACTATGAAAATTGGTATGAAAATCCGTACTGACGGGTAAACGAAGCTTTTGTGCGGCCGAAAGCGCTGACCAGCCAAGCGGACCTTCAGTGGCAATGTGAACAAGATCCGGCCGCTTGAATCGCCAAAGTTTGACCAAAGCTGCTTTTGCCGGCAAGCCGAGCTTCAAACCGGCATAACGTGGAATGGGAACACCAGGCTTTAAAACTTCTTCCAAATGTGGATTGGATACCGCGACATCAAAAACCCCTTGTTTAGGTCGAATCAGCTGGATTTGATGCCCACGACGCTGTAATTCGTCAACCTGCCGCCCCAACGTCATGGCCACACCATTGATTTCGGGCGGATAGGTCTCCGTTACCAAAGCTATGCGCAATGATTGGGATCGGGAAGGAAAAACCTGTAGTAGAATTTCATCGTTCATGCCACCATTTTGGCAAAACGGCGCGTCAGATTTATGAACAATATTTTAAGATTTCGTGACAAACGTACTGACAAACATACAATGACGACGACCATTGCCAATATCGTACTTGATTTACCTATTCCGCAAGCATTCAGTTATCGTATAAAAAACGACCAGTTGGTTCAACCGGGTATTCGTGTTCGCGTGCCTTTTGGAACGCGAGAAAAACTGGGAATCGTGCTGACAGTGGAATCCTGTTCAGAAGCCGAAGCCGAGCGCCTGAAAGAAATCGCGGCATGCCTGGATGTCGAACCAATTTTGTCTTTTGAAATCATGCAACTAATCGAATTTTGCAGTCAATATTATCATTATCCAATGGGAGCCACGCTATTTACCGCCCTGCCGGCAACATTCAGACAGTTAAATCGCCGCAAATCGGCGCAGAAAAAAGCAGAGCAGTATATTCTGACGGAACAGGGCTTGCAACAAGCAGGTAGCTTGCCAACGCAAGCACGCGTACAACAAGCCTTGTGGATAAAATTGAAAACAGGTGCGGTATTGTCCTCGGACTGTAATATACAGGAAAAAAAAATCATAAAACGCTGGTTGGAACAGCGCTGGATACAAACCGAACAAACCAAAGCGCCATCATCACCGGCCTTGCAACCTTTGCTGGCATTGAATACCGCGCAACAACAGGTTTATGCGGCCATTCAGCACACGGAAGGAACATTCAGCCCGTTTTTACTGCACGGGGTCACCGGTAGTGGAAAAACCGAGATTTTTGCGCATTTGGTGCAACATTTTCAACCGAAACAAATATTGATCCTGGTACCAGAAATTCGTCTTGCCACGCAAATGGAAACCCGGTTACGACGCTATTTTGCCGCACATCAATTGGTCGTTCTGCATAGCGATCGTCCGGCAGGACAAAGGATTTACGATTGGCAACAAGCCAGCGCTGGTGGTGTGTCGGTCATTATTGGCACACGCATGGCTATTTTTACACCATTACCCGATCTTGGTCTCATCATTGTCGATGAAGAACATGACAGTGCCTATTTCCAACAGGACGGATTGCGTTATGCCGCGCGTGATGTGGCGATAGTTCGGGCACAACGAAAAAACTGTCCCATTGTTTTGGCTTCGGCAACGCCGGCCCTGGAAAGTTGGTATAACGCAAAAATCGGGCGCTATCATTATTTACCTTTATTGCATCGCGCACGAAAAGCAACGTTGCCTTCCGTACAGTTACTGGATACGCGCGTGCATAAAACACCGTCCGGCCTTGCGTTGGAAATGGAAGCCGCAATTCAGCAGCGACTTGATATAAAACAACAAAGTTTGATTTATGTCAACCGGCGAGGATATGCTCCTGCCTTGTATTGCCATGAGTGTGGGTGGGCCGCGCAATGCCATCGTTGCAGCGTCCGACTGGTAATGCACGTGTCGAACAATACCTTGCGTTGTCACCATTGCGGTTATCAGGAGAAGATGAAATCAGCCTGTCCGGAATGTGGCAATCTGGATTTGCATCCCGGGGGATTTGGAACGCAACGGTTGGAACAATACTTGCGGCAACGATTTCCTGCTGCTCGCGTATTACGGATTGATCAGGATACCGCGCAGGGTGAGCAAAACTGGCAAAGCATGCAAGATGCCATTCAAACAGGTAATGTAGATATTCTGGTTGGAACACAGATGATTGGGAAAGGGCATGATTTCCCCAATTTGACATTGGTTGCTGTCGTTGGCGCGGATGATGCCTTGTATAGTACGGATTTCCGTGTATCGGAACGCTTGTTTGCCCAGATCATGCAAGTTGGCGGACGGGCAGGCCGTGCGCAGCAGGCTGGGCAGGTCATTATTCAGACCCGATTTCCGCAACACCCTTTGTATCAGGCATTACAACGGCATGATTATGCAGGTTACGCGGAAATTTTGCTGTCAGAACGAAAGCAGGCGGGATTTCCTCCCTTTGTGTATCAGGCCGTATTGCGTGCGGATGCGCCAACCATGGACCGGGCGCTGGATTTTTTGCAACAAGCCAAAAATGTATACCGTTGTCCGGATGCCATCCTGTCATTCGATCCGATCCCGGACAACATGCCGCGCAAGGCTGGGCGCGAACGGGCGCTGCTATTGGTACAGTCATCGCATCGAAAAAAGCTGCAGGAATTTTTACGGCAATGGGCACAACAAATTTATGCGTTGCCTAAACGGGGCGTACATTGGCACCTCGATGTTGACCCCTTGCAGTTATAGGCTTCCGGTAACCCGTTCGGTAAAGGACGAGATATAATAGCCGATACTTGTATAAGGATGCCATAGTGACTTTCTCTGTAAATGAAGTAATTGAACATTTGACTGGTTTGATACAACAGGCCATTCAGGAAACAGGGTTATATCAGGACGTTATCGAACTGGAAAAACCCCGCGAGGCCACGCATGGAGACTATGCCAGCAACATCGCCCTGAAACTGGCAAAAGCCTTGCGTAAACCGCCGCGCGAGTTGGCCGAGCGTATTTTACAAGCCATGCCGGCATCATCCTGGGTTGCCAAAACCGAAGTGGCCGGAGCCGGGTTTATCAATTTTTATCTGCACGCGCAAATCTGGCCGCAACTGGTGCCTGTCATCCTGCAACAAAAACAGGAATATGGCAAAAATTCGAGTGGAAAGGAACAGTCGATTCTGGTGGAATTTGTTTCCGCCAACCCAACGGGACCCTTGCACGTCGGTCACGGTCGCGGGGCAGCGTATGGCGCCAGCCTTGCCAACATTCTGGATGCGAATGGTTATCGGGTATGGCGAGAATATTACGTCAATGATGCCGGACGACAGATGGACATTTTAGCCTTGTCGACCTGGCTGCGTTACCTGGAGTGTTGTGGTGAACGCATCGATTTTCCGCCCAACGCTTATCAGGGAACGTATGTGCGCGAGATGGCCGAGGCAATTTATGCGCAGCACGCCAGACAGTATTGGCATGATCCGGCGAACTTTATGCCAGTTTCGTTATCCGCACACACGGATGCGGATGCGCATCTGGACGCATTGATTGGCAGCGCAAAAGAGTTGCTGGCTGTCGATTATGTTTATTTCCACCAATTTGCACTTAATGAGCAATTGGCAGACTGTCGACAGGATTTGGCTGAGTTTGGCGTACAGTTTGATCAGTGGTTTTCTGAACAGACCTTGTTTGATTCGGGGTTGGTGCAACGTACGCTGAATATGCTGGATGAACAAGGTCATTTGTATTCACAGGACGGGGCAATCTGGTTCCGTTCTACGCATTTCGGTGATGAAAAAGATCGTGTGGTGCAGCGAGAAAACGGTTTGTTTACTTATTTTGCTTCGGATATCGCCTATCACTTATACAAACTGGAACGCGGGTTCGATCGATTGATAGATGTCTGGGGCGCTGATCATCACGGGTATATCCCACGCGTGAAAGGGGCGCTCAAAGCCATCGGGTGTGATGCAGAACGATTGACGGTTGCTTTGGTTCAGTTTGCCGTGCTGTATCGGAACGGACAAAAAGCCGCCATGTCGACTCGCTCCGGAGAGTTTGTCACCTTGCGTGAATTGCGCGCAGAAGTCGGCAACGATGCAGCGCGCTTTTTTTATGTCCTGCGCAAATCCGATCAGCATCTGGATTTTGATCTGGATTTGGCTAAATCACAAAGTAATGATAACCCAGTGTATTATATCCAGTATGCGCATGCTCGCATTTGTAGTGTGCTGGACCAGTGGGGGGGGGACACAGCGTTGTTGTTGAATGCAGAGGCCGGATTGTTAAGTTCCGAACACGAAATCAACCTGCTCAAAACGCTGGCGGACTATCCACAAACGGTATCGGCCGCCGCACGCGAACTGGCGCCACACCTGGTTGCTTACGCGCTGAAAGAAGTCGCGGCAGCTTTTCATGCCTGTTACAACGCCGAGCAGTTCCTGTTGGAGGACGCGCTCCTGCGCGAAGCGCGATTGGCAATGATTCTGGCAACGCGCACGGTATTGGCCAATGGATTGACATTGTTGGGTATTTCTTGCCCAACCTATTTATAGGGGTCATCATTATGGCACAAGGCAAAAATACAAATCAACGCGCGCGAGAGCCACGTAAATCAGGCGGTATCTGGTTCGGGATATTGATTGGTCTGCTGACCGGTTTGGCCGGGGCCGCTGCCGTTGCTGTCTGGGTGGGGCGTAATAATCCGTTTACAGAGCGCACAGAGGTTTCTGCTTCGCAAGCGGCAAATCCCGCGACCGGCAATGCCACCGCCAACGGAACGAACAGCAAAGGCACAGGCGTGATTGATCCTGCCACGCACTCTCTTCCACCGACCGATGCCCATTATGATTTTTATCATATACTGCCGGGTAAAGACGCCAACATGACAGCCGGTAACAGCATGAATGTGCCGCCAGCGGCCAATACCCCTTCGCCATCCCCGACCCCGCAACAGATATGGCTACAGGTAGGGGCCTTTCCCGACCCGCAGCAGGCGGATGACTTGAAAGCAAAACTGGCCTTGATGGGAATGGAGGCATCGATTCAAACGGTAGATCGAGCAGAAAAAGGCATCTGGTACCGGGTAAGATTGGGGCCATATACGGCAGATCAGGTCGCTGGCGCGCAAGCGCAATTGGCGCAGAACAATATTGCGTCGACGACCATCGAAGGCAATACGAAAAGCAACATGAAAAGCGGCACTTCACAATAAAACATTGGATTGGAGATACGTATGCGTAGACGATTTCTGAAATTTTGTGTCATTGGACTATTATCCGCACCGTGGCTTGCGGCGCGGGCCATGCAGCCTGGCCGCGATTACACGCAGCTGGATACCCCAATCAATACGGACAGTGGAAAAAAAATCGAGGTTACCGAGTTTTTCTGGTATGGCTGCCCACATTGTTTTGCAGTGGAACCCGGATTGAATGCCTGGCTGAAAACATTGCCTAAAGATGTGGCTTTCCGGCGTATTCCGGCGATACTCAATAATACGTGGGCGGTGTCAGCAAAAGTTTGGTATACCTTGCGGGCAATGGGTGTGGCCGATCAATATCATGACGATTTTTTTAATGCCGTACATCTGGATGGTTTGAACTTACAATCCGAAATCAGTATTTTCAATTGGGCAAAGAAAATGGGCATGAATCAGCAACGGTTTGCTGACATGTTCAATTCTTTTGGCGTGCAAAGCGAGGTTGCCCGGGCAGCCCAATTGACAAAAGAGGCACAGATCAAGGGGGTGCCATCCTTTGTGGTGGATGGTCGTTATGTGACGTCTGAAGGCTTGACGGGTGGCGAAGACAGCTTGTTCCATACGTTAGATGACCTGATTGCCATGGTTCGGCACAAGCGGCACGGTTGAAATTTTGGCGCCGTTAGTTATTCTGGCCGGCCTGTATCAAAAATGTTTTGAACGATTGTGCGACGGGAGATAACCGCTTTTGTGTCCGGTGCACAACAAACCAGTGTCGTTGCAGGGGAAAGCCCTGCACGTCAAGCATTACCAGTAAGCCGGCCTGTAATTCCAGCTTGACGGTGTGAAGGGAAACCACGGCCAGACCCATATTGGCCTGAACTGCTTGTTTGATGGCTTCATTGGTGTTCATGACCAGGCCGCCACGTGGACTGACGGCGTGATTTTGTAAAAAGCGTTCTGTGGCGCTGCGCGTGCCGGAACCGGCTTCGCGCAGGATCAGGATTTCTTCTGTCAGGCGGAGGACATTAATTTGCTGTTGTCCTGCCAGCGCGTGCGTTGGCGGCGCAATGATAACCAGCGGGTTTTCCATGAAGGATGTTGCATCCAGATCGTGGCCTTGAGGGGGAAAGCCCATGACGGCCAGGTCAATCTGATTGTGTTCCAGCAAGTCCAGTAGTTCTGCCCGGTTACAAACGTTCAGGTGAACGATGACTTGAGGATGTTGTTGACAGAAATTGGCCAATAACTGCGTTGCGACGTAGTTGGCGGTTGATGCCACAGCAATCTTGAGATCGCCCTGCTTCAAGCCTTTCATTTGTTCAAGCAGGGCTGTTGTGGTGCGTAATTGTTCTTGGATGGACTGGCTGCAGGTATACATTTCCCGTCCGGCATCGGTCAGAAAAATCTTTTTGCCCAATTGTTCGAACAACGGAAGTCCTACGCTATCTTCCAATAGGCGAACTTGCATGGAAACCGCCGGTTGCGACAGGTGTAATTCCCTTGCTGCGCGGGAAAAGCTCGATTGCTGTGCTACCATGGCGAAAACCTGCAATTGACGTAAAGTGAGGTGTAGCATGGGGCAACTTTCATAGGGGAGACCGCGAGGGACAGAATGATAATATAACAATATTCATTATCGTTTAAGAGATCCTTGTCAAGGAAGTACGGATTAATTCTCGCCATGAATCGAGTCTGGTTGGCATTTGAATTACGTCAGGACAGCAACTTGAGGCAGAAAAATTGCTTTTTTTGTTGGCTTGTCATCTGTTAGTCATGTTGATTTGTTACAAACGGGCGACAATAAAACTTTTTAACCGGAATCGGCATGAACATCCTGATGTTGTCTGACGTATATTTTCCGCGCGTGAATGGCGTTTCAACGTCCATCATGACCTTGAAGCGAGAGTTGTTGTCCTTGGGACATCAGGTAACACTGGTAGCTCCTGCATACGGTCAGCAGGAAGCGGCCGAAGCCGACATCTTGCGCGTGTCCGGTCGATCGGTGCTGTTTGATCCGGAAGATCGCTTGATGAAGTCAGTTGCGCTACGAGAAGTCACCACGCAACTCGCCCATCGGCATTTCGATCTGGTTCATATTCATACGCCATTCATTGCGCATTATACCGGCATTGCGTTTGCGCGCGCGCGTCATATTCCTTGTGTGGAGACATACCATACTTTTTTTGAAGAATATTTGTACCATTATATTCCGCTGTTACCTAAACCCTTGTTACGTTACATGGCCCGGTATTTTTCGCGTCAGCAGTGCGCCAGTCTCGATGGCTTGATTTTGCCCTCGTCCGCCATGGATCAAACCTTGCATCGTTACGGCGTGCGAACCACGGGACGGGTTATTCCGACCGGTATTGAACTGTCGGATTTCGATCATTGTGACGCGCGAGATTTTCGCCGGCAGCATGGCATTGCGGAAAACCGGCCTGTACTGGTGTATGTCGGGCGAGTGGCGTTCGAGAAGAATATTGATTTTTTGTTGTTGATGTTGTCGCAGTTGCGGCACAATGTGCCGGATATTTTGCTCATTATTGCCGGGGAAGGCCCCGCAGAGAAACGGCTGCGCCGAATGACGCAGGCATTGAATCTGGTGGACAATGTGCTGTTTGTCGGATATCTGGAACGCTCTAGCGAATTGCCGGCCTGTTATTGTGCGGGAGATTTGTTTGTTTTTGCTTCGCGCACGGAAACGCAAGGGTTGGTGTTGCTGGAGGCGATGGCATTGGGTGTGCCCGTCGTGGCAATTGCCGCCATGGGTACCTGTGATATCCTGGCCGGGGAGCGAGGTTGCCGGATTGCACAGAACGACCCGGTTGCTTTTGCCGACATGGTGCACGGATTGTTGCAAGATGAACCATTGCGGACACGTCTTGGTGAAGAGGCGAAATTGCACGCGTTGGCGTGGTCGGCACCGCAGATGGCGAAACAGATGGTGGCATTTTATCAACAGATCTTGGGAGATGCTGCACAATAATGTCTGCTGCAAGACCTGTTATTGGTCGTTTTGCACCATCACCTACCGGCCCATTGCACCAAGGTTCATTGCTGGCGGCCATGGCCAGCTACCTGTCTGCGCGTACACGGCATGGAAAATGGCTGGTGCGCATGGAAGACATCGATATTACCCGTTCACACGCGCACCATGCCGACATGATTTTGCGCCAACTGGACGCGTTGGGATTTGAATGGGATGGTGACATACTGTACCAGTCAACGCGGAATGAAGCCTATCGCGCAGCTCTGGACAGCCTGCGACGGCAGAATCTCTTGTATGCTTGTGACTGTCGGCGTGCCACCCGGATTGGTGGCGGAAGGTATACGGGCGTGTGTCGTGAACGCGGACTACCCTTGCAAGAGACGTATGCCTGGCGTTTGCGCGCAGAGAAGATCGTCGTACGGTTTTTTGATCGTATTCAGGGGGATTGTTATTGGCAAGAGGCGCCTGGCGCGGCGGATCTCATTTTGCGTCGGGCCGATGGGCTGTTTGCTTATCCATTGGCCGTGGTGGTGGATGATGCGGCACAGGGCGTGACAGACGTGGTGCGAGGCGCCGATTTGCTGGCGGCCACCCCGTCGCAACGGTATTTGCAAGCGTTGCTCGGGTATGTCGATGTCACCTACGCTCACGTGCCTTTATTGTTACAGGCAGACGGGCGCAAACTGTCCAAGCGCGATCAAGCACCAGCGCTGACGCCAACCGCCGCGCTAACGGATTTGCAGCAGGCATGGTTTTATCTGGGACAACGGCGATTGGTATCTTGTGGCAGCGTGACAGAGTTTTGGGCACAAGCCAGACTGGAATGGAATGAAGCACGGATACCGCGGCAGGCGCAGCGGTTAAGGAAGTGCTGATTAGCGCCTCTACGAGTCGCGCTGCGCCAACCCTTGCAATAATTTGGCGTGCAGATCACCAAAGCTGCCGTTGCTCATGATGAGAACGTGGTCACCATTTTTAGCCTGTTGCAATAATGTTTGCAATAATTCTGTCAGCGTATCGCAGACATGACATCGTGTGCCAAGCGGAGCCATGGTGTCACGAACATTCCAGTCAATGCCTTCCGCCAGACAGTAAACCTCGTCGGCCAACGCAAGGCTGGCAGGCAAAGCGTCCTTGATGGCACCGAGTTTCATGGTGTTGGAGCGGGGTTCGAGTACCGCAAGAATGCGCGCATCGCCTGTTTTGCGACGCAACCCGGCCAATGTGCTCGCAATGGCGGTTGGATGGTGGGCAAAATCGTCATATACCGTGATGCCGTCAGCTTTGCCACGGATTTCCATGCGCCGCTTTACGCCGGTGAACTGTTGCAAGGCTTGTATGGCCAGGCCAGGCGGCACCCCCGCGTGCCGGGCAGCGGCAATGGCTGCCAGCGCATTGGCGCGGTTGTGCGCACCCATTAACGACCAGTGGACTTCTCCGAACAGGGTTTGTTGCTGCTGGACGGCAAAGTGATCGTCAACGCCAACGGTGTGCCATGCGTCTGGTGCGTCGAGCATTTCTACCGGCGTCCATACTCCGCGTGCCAGTACACGAGCGATGCTGGCTTCCTGATGCGCCAAAATCAGGCCTTCACCGGGCACCGTGCGAACCAGATGATGAAACTGGGTTTCGATGGCAGCAAGGTCAGCAAAAATATCGGCGTGATCAAATTCCAGATTGTTCAGAATCAGGGTTCTTGGATGGTAATGAACAAATTTTGACCGTTTGTCAAAAAACGCCGTGTCATATTCATCGGCTTCAATCACAAAAAACGGGCTGTCGCTGAACCGTGCCGACAAGGAAAAATTGGCCGGAATACCGCCAATCAGGAAACCGGGATTGAGTCCTGCCGAATCCAGAATCCACGCCAGCATGCTGGTGGTGGTTGTTTTGCCATGGGTTCCTGCGACAGCAAGCACCCACTTGTCGTGCAGGAGATTTTCTGCCAGCCATTGCGGGCCGGAAATATAGGGTAACCCGCGATTCAGGATGGTTTCCATGAGCGGATTTCCCCGGCGTACGACATTGCCGATGACGAACACATCTGCACCAATTTGTGCCTGGTCGCTGTGATAACCTTCGATAAGCTCGATGCCCAGCAGGCGCAATTGATCAGACATGGGAGGGTAAACCTGACTGTCACAACCCGTGACAGTATGGCCTTGAGCTCGGGCCAGTGCCGCCACTCCGCCCATGAATGTGCCGCAAATACCCAGAATGTGAAGGTGCATGTGCCGTTTCCGTGTTAATTCCCGTTGCTGGTGACTTGTCCTCGCGCCAGATCAACATGAATTTCGTTGCCGGGAAGGACGCTGGCTACTGCCAGCAAAAACAATTCAATGAAATCGGCGCGTTCCTGTTCGGGTAACGCGCTTTGCGGGTTGAATGTACCGAACATGTTGTCATGAAAGCTGGCAATAAACAAAATCTGTTGTTTTAGCACGTCCAGTGTAGGACCAAAGTCGGATTTTGGCGTGCTGAGCACGGGTTCGGCCAGCTTTTCGCGCAGAGTCTCGTAGACATGTTGCAGATATTCGGCGGCGCTGTCTCTGCCCTGCTCATCCTGTAACGTAAAGGGCATGCTGAGTTGTACGCCCGCGCGCGTTTTCAGCCACACAGTCTTGTGCAAGGGGGCGGCAGAGGGTTGCAAATGTGGAGGTAAAATAATGGCCATGGGGTCTTCTCATAACAAGGTCAGTAGCCAAAGTGGCAGAGTGAAAATCATCAGGATAGTGGTCCACGCGATGGTCAGCGCGGTGGTTTCCACGTCCAGTTTGTACCGGTCAGCCAATCCTAGCGCCATCAGCATGGTTGGTACCCCGCTTTCAATGATGGCCGCGACTTGCGCGGAGTGGGGCTTTCCCCAAACGGCGAGCACAATGCCCGTGATCAGCAGCGGCAGGAGCAATAACTTGAAAGTGATGATAACAAGAATCGGTCGGTTGGGGGTTAATTTGTGCCAGGGTACTGAAATGCCCAGCATGAGCAGCATCACTGGTATCGTTGGTTGGCCGATAAATCTCGCGGCGTGTAACAAAGGAGTAATGTTCAGATGCGAAAAATTGAATGCCAGTCCGGACAAAAATGCCCAGATGGGGGGCAATTTCAGCCAGTTGATGACTGGATGACCGGGTTCTCGTTCACATTGACCGATACGGGTAGCGACAGCCACTCCCAAGCTCCAGAGCAAAGGGGTGGAAGCAGCCATGTCTGCAAAGACAGCATATTGTGCGCCGCGTTCTCCATACAGAAAATGCAGCAGAGGATACCCCATGAACAATACATTGCCGAATATGCCGCATAACATCAACGCAGCGCGAGTGGGGGCCGCCAGTCCGTGACCAATCGGAGTGTGGTGCAGCAGCACATACAGCAGGAAAAAAGCGATCAGGATACCGCTAGCCATCAACATAGGCACGGATAAGAGTTCACGGTTGATGGGCGCACTTGCCGCTGCCGCAAACATCAGCGCCGGGGCAAAAAGATGGATGGTGATGGTGCTGATATAACTGCGCACGGCACGTACGCCAGATTCCCCCAAGGATCGTCGCCACCAGGCCCCGGCCATGACCAACAAGGCCATGGGTAGCATGACTTCTATCAGCAGATTGAAATAAATGTGTAGTGACATGGTCGGGGATTTGTGCGGGTATTCGGGTGTAACGCTGAAAGCGAGTAAAGCATCATACCAAAATCATGGTGTTACGGGTATCCGGGCAATGAAAATTTGGCCCAAGAGATTCACATCGATTCACATTGACAGAATGTCGGCGACTGTCTATCATGAAGGTGTATTTTTTACACTTATCAAGGTTCGTTAGCAAGGTTTGTTAGAATGGCTTAGGGCTGGTCCCCAGAGAATGCAACATTGTTATGATTACCCTCGTCCTGCCGTCACGACGGATATTGTGGTGTTTACCTTGCGCAATGAACGGTTGTCGGTATTGTTGATCCGGCGCGCACGCGACCCTTATGCCGGCTACTGGGCGTTGCCTGGCGGATTTGTAGAACCGGACGAAACGCTGGAACGGGGTGCTTTGCGTGAATTGCAGGAAGAAACCGGGCTGACGCAGGTGTATCTGGAACAGCTGTACACGTTTGGCGAACCACAACGTGATCCGCGTGGCAGGGTAATCAGTGTGGCATATCTTGCGTTGGCGCCACTGGAAGCCTTGCAGCCGGTTGCCGCGTCCGATGCGGCGGCGTTGGACTGGTTTGAAGCGGAACATTTGCCGGAAATGGCGTTTGATCATCGGGATATTCTGGCATTGGCGCGCGCGCGCCTGCGCGCCAAGCTGAATTATTCCACTTTGGCATTCAAGTTGTTACCAGAGACATTTACATTCCACGAATTGCAGCGGGTATATGAAATTGTTGGCGAGCAGGAGCTCGACAAGCGCAATTTTCGCAAGTTTATCCGCTCATTGAACGTATTGCAGGAAACGGGCGAGACACGGCGTAACGGGGCACACAAACCCGCGTTGTTGTATCGGTTGGCCGGTTCGGCAGTGATTTACCATGACAGGCAGGGAACGTAATGAGCATCACGATGAGCACACGATGGGCACACGACCTGCAGATACCCGGGATTGTTGCACCGATGGTCGAAGAAGAGGTGTTGTCCACAGAAGAAACCGGGCGGCTGAAACAAGAAATCCGTCAGCTGCTGCGGGAACACAATGCTGTCTTGATCGCACATTATTATACGGCTGGCGACATTCAGGATCTGGCAGAAGAAACTGGCGGTTGTGTGTCGGATTCGCTGGAAATGGCGCGTTTTGGTCATCAGCATTCAGCGCAGACCTTGGTGGTGGCTGGGGTGCGTTTCATGGGCGAAACGGCGAAAATCCTCAACCCGGAAAAACGGGTATTGATGCCCAGTTCCGATGCCGAGTGCTCACTTGATTTGGCGTGTCCGGCGCAAGCGTTTACGGATTTTTGCGATGCTTATCCTGATCGCGAAGTTGTGGTTTATTCCAATACGTCTGCCGCTGTCAAGGCGCGGGCGGATTGGGTTGTCACGTCAGGTATTGCAGTTCGTCTGGTGCAACATTTGCGTGCACAGGGCAAGAAATTGCTCTGGGCGCCGGATCGGCATCTGGGGCATTATGTACAGCAGACCAGCGGCGCGGACATGTTGATCTGGCCTGGTTCCTGTGTCGTGCATGAGACATTTCGGGCGCAGGCGTTAGTGCAGATGAAATTGGCTTATCCTGGTGCAGCCGTGCTGGTTCATCCTGAGTCACCTGCGGCGGTCATCGAGTTGGCGGATGTCGTCGGTTCGACCACACAATTGTTGCGAGCTGTTCAGCAGTTACCGAATTCACAATTCATCATTGCTACTGATAATGGCATTTTTCATAAAATGCGACAAATGGCGCCGGACAAACAATTGTTCGAAGCGCCGACAGCGGGCGTGGGTGCGACGTGTCGCAGTTGCGCGCATTGTCCGTGGATGGCGATGAACGGCCTGCGCAATCTGGCGCAGGCGTTGCGTGAAGGCGATCATGAAATCAAGATAGACGCCGAAATCGGTTTGCGCGCGCGTCATTCCATCCAACGGATGCTGGATTTTGCCGCCACCTTATAAGCAGCTGGTCGCTGCGGGTGTCATGGCGGCTGCGGGCGCAAGCGGCATGTTCGGTTTTGCTCCGTATGGCTGGTATGGTTTGCCGATATTGGGTCTGGCATTGCTGTTTTTCGTCTGGCGCCGTTTCCCGACTTCAGCGCTGTGGCTGACCTTTGTGTATGCCTTGTTCTGGTTTGGTGTTGGGGTAAGCTGGCTGTACGCGGCCCTGCACGATCATGGCGAAGTCGCGACGCTGCCCTCCCTGTTGCTGATCGTGGTGTTCAGTGCTTTTTTGGCGCTGTTTCCTTTGTCGGCGGCGTGGTTGGCGCGACGATTTTCCATTCAATCCCCTGCCGGACTTGCTGCGTTATGGACCATGCAGGAATGGTTGCGCAGCTGGATGTTGACCGGGTTTCCGTGGCTTGTTGTCGGTTACTCCCAGATTCCGGCATCGGTGTTAGCGGGCTATGCCCCAGTGTTTGGCGTGTTTGGCGTCAGTTTTGTGCTGGCCTGGCTGGCAGGAATTCTGGCGCGGCCTGACGCGCGCGGCGTGATGGCGGCGCTGTTGCTCTGCGCCATCGGAGCGGGTTTAGGTAGAGTTGACTGGGTCCACCCTGTTGCCGAACCATTATCGGTGAGTTTGTTGCAAGGAAATATCGACCAATCGATAAAATGGCGTCCCGAAGCGTTGAGTGATACGTTGCTCACATATGAACGTTTGGTGGTGGCGAGCAAAAGCCGTTTGATTATCTTGCCGGAAACGGCGATTCCCTTGCTGTATGATGATGTCCCGCCGTTGTATTTGCAAACGCTGGCTGATAGCGCGCGCGAACATGGCGCAGATTTGTTGATTGGTATGCCAGAGCAGGAACCGGATGGGCGTTATTACAACAGCGTGATGAGTTTTGGCGTAGCACCGACGCAAATATACCGTAAATACCATTTGGTGCCGTTTGGCGAATATGTGCCAATGCGAGCCTTGTTTGGACAGGCCTTGGCGGTGCTTCACGCACCGATGGCCGATTTTTCGCGCGGCACTGACAAGCCGGCTCCTTTGCGGATCGCAGGGCAACAGCTGGGTGTGGATATTTGTTATGAAGACGTGTTTGGCGACGAAATTCGTCGTCCTTTGCCGCGGGCGACGATGTTGGTAAATGTAACAGACGATGCCTGGTTTGGTCATACCGCCGCGCCGTGGCAACACGTGCAGATGGCGCAGACCAGAGCACTGGAAACCGGGCGTTACCTGTTGCGCGCGACCAACACGGGAGTAACTGCCATCATTGACCAACGGGGGCGTTTGCAGGCGGTGGCGCCGCTGTTTGTTTGCACCAGTCTGAATGGCGAAGCCCGTGCATACCGAGGTGAGACGCCTTTTGTACGCTTTGGCGATACGCCGATTCTGTTGTTGGTTTTTGGTCTGGTGTTGTATGAGATGGCGGGCCGTAAAAACCGATCTGTAAATCGGTCCAGGTAAACTACCACGGTTTGCGCATCGACCCGGATCAAGTCCCGGGTTTGTCGTGGTTGCTTGTAACGATGCAATGTGTTGCCAACCGTGGTATACACAATTGTTCCGCTTTTCGGGGCGTAACGGGTAGGGCAAATCAGATTTGAGGCTTCCAGGCCAAATCGGGTTTGCGCGCAGCACGCACATCATCCAGTCGCCGGACGGGCAGCGTGTGGGGCGCTGATTTGACCTTTTCCGGCGTTTCGCGCGCTTCCTGCGCAACGGCAATCATGGCGGCGACAAAAGCATCCAGCGTGGTTTTGGCTTCGGTTTCGGTCGGTTCAATCAACAGGCATTCTGGCACCAGCATGGGAAAATACGTGGTGGGGGCATGAAAGCCATAATCGAGCAGACGTTTGGCGAAATCCATGGCGCTGACGCCGGTTTCGTCTTTCAGGCGTTTCAGGCTGACGATGAACTCGTGGCTGGCGCGTCGTTGTGGAAAAGCGATGTCGAAACCGGCTTGATCGAGGCGGGCCATCAAATAATTGGCATTGAGTGTGGCAAATTGCGCCACGCGCGCCATGCCGGGTTCACCCAGCATGCGGGCGTATGCCCATGCGCGCAGTAACACGCCGCCATTGCCATGATTGGCGCTCAGGCGACCGATACTGTATGGTCGGTCGGTTTCGTCCAGCAGGCGGTAATGTTCACCTTCCCTGACTGTGACCGGCAAGGGCAAAAAGGGTTGCAAGCGCGCGGAAACGCCTACCGGACCGGCGCCCGGACCTCCTCCGCCATGTGGCGTGGCAAAAGTTTTGTGCAGGTTGATATGGACGACATCAAACCCCATGTCGCCAGGCTTGATGCGACCCAGAATGGCATTAAGATTGGCGCCATCATAATATAACAGGCCGCCAGCCTGATGGATGATTGCTGCGATTTCGGTGATTTGTTGTTCGAACACCCCCAGCGTGGATGGGTTGGTGAGCATCAATCCTGCGGTTTGTGGGCCGGTTACACGGCGTAGTTCGTCAAGGTCGATATTGCCTTGCTTGTCGGTGGGAATTTCCCGCACCGTGTAACCACACATGGCGGCGGTAGCCGGATTGGTGCCGTGAGCCGCATCAGGAATGATGATTTCTGTGCGTGCGGTATCCCCGCGCGCCAGATGCCAGGCGCGAATCATGGCAACACCGGCAAATTCGCCCTGTGCGCCAGCCATCGGCGCGAGGCTGACGGCATGCATGCCGGTCAGTTCAGCGAGAATGTCCTGTAATTCATACAGGCAGGACAAATAGCCTTGTCCGGTCGTGGCTGGCGCAAAGGGGTGGCGCGCCAGAAATCCGGGTAACAGGGCGATGCTGTTACAGGCGCGAGGATTGTATTTCATGGTGCACGACCCCAAAGGGTAAAAATGGGTGTCGATGGAAAAGTTTTGCTGGCTCAGTCGTGTGTAATGTCGTACCGTATCCATTTCGGACACCTCGGGCAAGACTGGCGGCGTGGTGCGCAAATAATGGGCAGGAATGTCATCGATATTCGTGTCCGGGGGGAGTTGTGCGTTGGCGCTGCGGCCAGACGCACCTTGTTCAAAAATGAGTTTCATGCCATACCTTTTTCGAGAACGGCTTGCAGGCTGATGGCGTAATGATGAATATCATCGACGGTACGGGTTTCGGTGGCGCAAACGAGCAATGTGTGCCCAAGCTCGGGATAGTGTGCGCTCACATCCAGGCCGCCAACCAAATTATAAGTCAACAAGGCGTCGAGCACGGGCTGAACCGGTCGATCAAGTTGCAACAAGGCCTCGTGGAACAAGGCGCCCTGAAAGACGCGCCTGACGCCGGCAATGGCCGTTAAGCGCCTGACCAGTTGTTGCGTGTTGGCGTGGCAGGCGCGCGCTACCCGAGCCAAGCCTTCGGCACCCATGAGGCTCAAATACAGGGCGGCGGCAACGACCATCAAGCCTTGATTGCTGCAGATGTTGGAAGTGGCTTTGGCGCGCCGGATGTGCTGTTCGCGCGCTTGCAACGTCAGGGTAAAACCAGTGTTGTTTTCGGTATCGAGGGTGCGGCCGACGAGCCGGCCAGGCATCTGGCGGATCATTTCCTGGCGACAGGTCATGAAGCCAAACCAGGGGCCACCATTGGACAGAGGGCAACCCAATGGTTGCCCTTCTCCGGTGGCGATGTCGGCGCCGGCTATTCCCCATTGTCCGGGCGGTTTCAGGATACCCAGACTCGTGGGGTTGACCAGCGCAATCACATGCGCCTGTTGCTGGTGCGCCCAGTCGGTGAGGGTATCGACATCTTCCAGTTGACCAAAAAAGTTCGGTTGCGGGATGACAAGCGCCGCGAAAGGGGCGGTCTCGGCTGGCAGGACGGTGGTGCCGGTGTGAGGGTCATAGGGCAGGTCGACGAGTTCTATGCCTTGCGCGGCAACCAGTGTGGCGATGACCCGGCGGTAGAGGGGGGAAACAGTGCGGGGCAACAGGATGCGGCGTTGGGTTTTGTGGGCACGAACGGCCATCAGAATGGCTTCGGCCAGTGCGGAAGCGCCGTCGTAGAGTGACGCGTTGGAGGCGTCCAGCCCGGTGAGCGCCGTCATCATGCTTTGGTATTCATAAATGACTTGCAGGCTACCCTGAGAGGCTTCGGCCTGATATGGGGTATAAGCGCTGTAAAACTCGCCACGCGTGGCGAGTTGCCAGATGGCGGCCGGGATGTGGTGATCGTACCCCCCGGCACCAATGAAGTTGAGGTTGGCGGGATCCCGGGAGGCGCGCTCTTGTGCCAGACGGATGACAGACATTTCGTTGAGCGCCGGGGGCAGGCTGGGTGCTTGTCTTGCGTGCAGCGAAGACGGAATTTCATCGAACAAATCATCAATCTGCTTTGCGCCAATGGCGCTTAGCATGTCGCGGATGTCGCTTTCGGTATGGGGAATGAACGGCATGATTCAGTGATGGTCGGCTTCGGCAATGGCACGATAGGCTTCTGCGTCGAGCAGGGAATCGATTTCGGCCGGGTCGTCGGGTTGCAGGGTGAACAGCCAGGACCCCCACGCATCGGTATTGATTTGTTCTGGCGACGTTTCCACGTCGATATTGACGGCGAGTACGCGTCCGCTCAAGGGGGCATAAATATCGGAAGCCGCCTTGACCGATTCGACGACGCCACATTCTTTGCCGGCGACGAGGTGTTGCCCCGGCGTGGGATTTTCCACAAAAACCATGTCGCCGAGCAAATCTTGTGCATGGTCGGTAATGCCGATGCTTACGCTGCCATCAGGATGCATTTTGATCCATTCGTGGGTTTCGGTATATTTCAGATCGGAAGGAATGGTCATGTCAAGTCTCCTGGGAAGAGGGCAGAGTGGGCAACAAAGAACGGCCGTGGCGTACAAACGGGTAGCTTACCACTTTTGCTGCGAGGGGCTTGTTTCGTACCATGACCTGCACGATCGTGCCATCGGCAATCGTGCCAGGCAAGCGCGCCAAGGCAATGCTTCGTTGCAGGGTGGGTGAAAAGCTGCCGCTGGTGATTTCGCCTTGTCCTGCTGCGGTGTCAACCGGTTGGTGGGCGCGCAGCACGCCTTTGTCGAGCAACAGCAATCCGGCCAGACGGTAGTTTGTTTTGTGTGATTCAAGCGCTGTTCGACCGATGAATTGGCGGGATGGGTCTTTCAGATCCACGGTCCAGGCCAGACCACTGTCGAGAGGTGACGTGGTGTCATCCATGTCTTGACCGTACAGGTTCATGCCGGCTTCCAGGCGCAGGGTGTCGCGCGCGCCGAGTCCGGTCGGTTGCACACCCAGCGCGTATAGTTGTCGCCATAAGGTCACGGCGGCGCTGGCCGGCAGCATGAGTTCAAAGCCATCTTCACCTGTGTAGCCAGTGCGGGCAACAAACCAATCCTGCCAATGGATTGAATGAAACGGTTTTAAATCGGAAGTAAGCGCCCGCAAACCGGGTACCGCCTGCCACAGCTTTTCTGTTGCCAGAGGGCCTTGCAGGGCAATCATGGCCAGGTCACGTCGTGGCAGCAACGTGACCTGATAGGGGGCGAGGTGTTGTTGCATCCAGGCCAGGTCTTTGTCGGTCGTACCGGCGTTGATGACCATGCGGTAACTGCCATCGGCATTGGCGTATACGATCAGGTCGTCGATGATGCCCCCGGTCGGATTCAGCATGCATGAATATAAAGCGCGCCCTGGCGTGGCAAGGCGGGCAACATCGTTGGCGAGCAGATGGCGCAGCCAGGGTTTGGCATCGTTGCCGGTGATGTCGACAATACACATGTGGCTGACATCGAACATCCCCACCGATTGACGCACGGCAAGGTGTTCGGCCAGTTGCGAACCGTAATGCAACGGCATGTCCCAACCACCGAAATCGACCATTTTGGCGCCCAGTTCACGATGTACGGAATTCAGGGCGGTGGTTTTGAGCGGGATCGGGGACATGGCAACGTGGCGGACAAGGAAAAGGTAGGAATTGTACCAAATAAAATACATTATTTTAAGGGGTTGCGCGAGAAATGTTGCGCGGCGCCGAAAAGGCGTTTGGAGGGATTGTGTTCGATTGGGTACTGGTTCCGGTTGATACTGTTGCGTCAAGCCGAAACCAGTCAAAAAGGTTTACCAGGTGAGCACTTTTCCGGCGGCGGACAAAGAGGGTAATGCGGCGCTTGGATTCATCATCGGGATGGGCTTGGCCAGATCGTTGACTGTCATGCCGTTGAGTTCCAATGACTGCAGGCAGCCAATAATCCGGACGCCATTGTCTTCAGCCAGTTTCATGAAACCAGCGATGCTTTTGCCGCCCGCCATCGGGAAAATGCTTTCGGCTTTGCCCTTGGCCAGCAGTTCAGTGGCAGGGCCGGTAAAATACATGATGACATTCTGTTCTGCGGCGGCAGCAGTAGCCGCCAGAAAGAAGGCTGATGGCAAGCGTTTGGGGTTTTCAGGACCGGTAATCAAAATGATGACCAGATCAGGAACTTGTTGTTCGGACATAATCAATACCTCTCAAAAAAACAGAAACGAAGCACATGCGCCAGTTGAAGCAATAAAGCTGCCATTGACAGCATGGGTCGGACTGAATGTTGCTGGAAAAGTTTCTGAAAAAAACAAGGTTCATGATGTTGTCATGTGATTACGCTAGATTACGCATAATATGTTTGATAAGGGGTATCAAGGCTTATGCTTTCTTCCCGACCGGATTTGGTGGCGGCATTGCATCCGAACCACGTCTATTGTAAAACCAATAAAGGGCGACAGGAAGTCAGTGCGCGCACGCACGGGCTATTGGCACGACAACGCAGCGCATTGATTTTGATTGATTGTGCAAAAAACATGGGTGTGCTGGCGAATGTCATTCCGCTGGAAGAATTGCGGGAAACCATTCCTTATTTGCTGGAACAAGGGTTTGTTGTGCTGGCCGAATCCATTCGTGAGCAGGCGCGTATGGCGGCGGCTGCCGCTGCGCGCAGTTCATTGTCAGTGCGCGGGCAGCCAGACGGCAAATCGGCAAGTCGCTCAGCAGCCAATCAGTCCGCTGTTTCGCCAGCGGTGTTGACCAGTGTGGCACCCGTTCTGACACAGAACGTGGCGGTGGTACACAAGGTAAAAGAGTTCATGATTACCATGGCCAATACTCATTTGGGACTCATGGGCGCGGATACCATTGCGCGCATTCAGCGCTGTCATACGGCAGAACAGTTGTTTGCTGCGGCAGCTTTCTGGCACATGGCACTGCGCGAATCCAAAACCGGCAGTCTGTATGCGGGCACATTTCTGGAGCAGGTCAAATTCGAGCTGCGTGAAGGTAGTTGATTTCCGCAGGCGGTTCTCACGCGATCGACATCAGTTTTCTTGCGTTGGATGTTTGAACAGCTTGCGCTGCAACGTGCGCCGGTGCATGTTGAGCGCGCGGGCGGTGGCAGAGATGTTGCCGTGATGTTCGTTGAGCACGCGCTGGATGTGTTCCCATTCCAAACGCCGCACCGAAGGAGGGTGTTCGGCAGGGGCGATGGTCGGGTTGCCATCCGGTTGGCGTTGTAATGCGGCAACAATGTCCGATAATGCTGCCGGTTTGGCGAGATAATGCGTGGCGCCGAGTTTGATGGCTTCCACTGCCGTGGCAATGCTGGCGTAGCCCGTCAGCATGACGATGTGCATGGCGGGGTTGCCCTGTTTGAGCGCAGGGATGAGGTGCAACCCGCTTTCCCCCGGCATTTTTAAATCCAGCAGAGCGTGCGTTGGTGGATCGATGTGCTGCAATTGTTGCAAGGCGTCAGCAACGCTGTGCGCGCGTTGTACCGTAAATCCGCGCCGGCTCAGCGCCCGGATCAGCACGGAACAGAAGGTATCATCATCATCGACGAGTAAAAGATGCATGTCAGAACCTCATGTCAGTTGGCGCGGAGGAAGTTCGGGGTAAGCGCACACTGACGCGGGTTCCACCGCCCGATCTAGATTTTACTCGTACGCTTCCGCCCAGCTGTTCGATGCTGGCATGGGCCAGCATGATGCCGATACCCGCCCCGCCCTGCCCTTGTTTGGTGGTGAAAAAAGCCTGTCCGATGGGAGCATCCGGCGGAAAGCCGTTGCCTCTGTCGCAGATATGAATATCTACCACGGTCGCATCCCATGCGGCTTCGATTTCAATGGGTTGTTTGCTGGCATCGGCGGCGTTGTTGCAAAAATTGATGAGCGCCTGCGCCAGTGCCTCACTACTCAGGATGATCGGGTCGGGAGGTTCGCTCAGCCAGC
Source organism: Pseudomonadota bacterium (assembly GCA_021790515.1). Lineage (GTDB taxonomy): Bacteria > Pseudomonadota > Gammaproteobacteria > Burkholderiales > Sulfuriferulaceae > Sulfuriferula. Next base: position 33,792 of record JAJYHV010000065.1, on the reverse strand, counting down.
GTATCTGGTATTTGGCTTGCGGTCGCATTAATTGCCAGTTTTCCATGACGGAAGGCAGGAAGGCAGTGAGTACGTTGTGTTGGAGGGTCTCGGCACGAGCCGCGCCCTGTTGCGTGAGGCGAGTGAGAATCTGTTTGCTGATCTGGATCTGCTGGCGGAGAACAAGCAGGCTTTGCGTGATGTCGGGATTATCGGTGGCGTGGGCAAGGCAGTCTTCCTGCAGCGTTTCCGTGAGCAGGCTCATGGTGGCCAGGGGTGTGGACAATTCATGCGCCGCGCCGGCTGCCAGATTGGCAATGGCGATAATTTTTTCGTGACGCAGGCTTTGCTCGCGCAGACGTGCAATATCACGGTCGCGCTGGCGCAATAACTTGGTCAGATCGCCGATGAAGAAAGTCATCAACAGGGCGCTGGCCATGAAATTCATCCACATGCCCACCAAGTGCAGACTGAGCAAATGACTGCCGACGGGTAAAGCCAGCGGTATGTAAGTGTGCAGCAACCACGAATAAGCGACGATGCCGGAAAATGCAAGTATCCAGGCAAAATGTATCGGCAGAGAAGTGGCGGCGATGATGACCGGTAACAGGAAAAGCGAGACAAACGGATTGCTGGCGCCGCCGCAGAAGTACAGCAGCAGCGTTAATATCAGCGTGTCGATGGTCAGTTGCAACCAGCATTCGAAAGCGGTGACCGGCCAGTTGCGCCGCAGGCGATAACCGGTAAACAGGTTGATGCCGAGAGAAAATAACAGCACCGGCCATAGATCGTGCAGCGGTAATGCGATGTGCAAGGTCAGCCGGGAGATCAGAATGACAGCGGCCTGCGCGACAAGGCCATACCAGCGTAACCAGAACAGTTTGCGCAGCAGTTCGCGCGGGGCGAGCGTCAGGGTGTGCAGAAGGTTGATCATGTGCACATTGTAGCCGAACAGGTGGTGCAGATGGGCGTGACGATTTGCCGCAGGCAAACCCCTGCAGGGGTTTGCGGCAGAGATATAAAACATGCTATGGTGAACACTTTGCTTGCCACCAAAGGATGATGTCATGGCTGTTCTGGAACTGACCGAAGAAAATTTTGAAAGCACCATTACCAGCCAGGACTTTATCCTGCTGGATTTCTGGGCGCCCTGGTGTGCGCCTTGTCGCGCTTTTGCGCCGATATTTGAAGCCGCCTCGGAAAAATATCCCGACATTACTTTTGCCAAGGTCAATACGGAAGTCGAGCAAGGTCTGGCAGCCAGCTTTCAGATTCGATCCATTCCCACCTTGATGATTTTTCGTGAAAAAGTGATTATTTTTTCTCAGCCCGGTTCGTTGCCCGCTGCAGCGCTCGACGATTTGATTGCGCAGGCCAAGGCGTTGGATATGGCGCAGGTGCACAAGGAAATTGCCGAGCAGCAAGCAGCGGCGTCCTGATTGTCGGGGGTGGTGGCTTCCCGATATGGCGCTTTTCAGGAGTTGAGTTGTTTTAACCACCCCGCCCGTTCGGCTGCGGCCGAACCGGTGAGGACAAAACCCAGCAAACGATTGTCGACATCGCGTTGTGCGGCATAGATGGCATTGGGCTGTATATCGATGTGCCACTGCCATTCGCTGTTGGCCGGTGGCGTGACCAACGTAACCGGATAGGCGGGCGTTTTGACAATGACCGGCATCACCGGGTAGCGTACCGGCGTAGGGTCGCCCGCCAGCGTGGCTGCCAATGCCCGCGCCTGGGTCAGCAGCGGTTGGACGAAAGGCAGGAGTTGTCCGTTCAATTCAGCGCCATCTCCCAAAGCATAAATATCGGGGATATTGGTTCTCAGGTGTTCATCGACCAGAATGCCGCGATTGATGGCGATGCCGGCGGTTGTTGCCAGCGCGGTGCGAGGCTTGAGTCCAATGGCACTGACAACCAGATCAGTGGTGATGACTTCACCATTATCGAGAGTTATCGAGAACTGGTTGGCGTGCTGATGCACGGATTTCGCCCGTCGTTGCAAACGATAATCCACGCCAAGCTGGCTCAGGGCGTATACCATTTGTTCGCCGGCGACTTCCGGAATCATGCGCTCCAGCGGCCAATTGCCGGCATGCACTACCGTGACAGGGTAACCTGCCGCAGCCAGATCATTGGCGAATTCACAGCCAATCAATCCGCCACCGAGCAAGGTAATGTGGCGTGTGTTTTTCAGGGCTTCGTGAAACCGGGTGTAATCCTGCAGACTGTTGACGGATAGTACGCGCCCGGCGGCATCTCCCGCCAGTTGCGGGTTGAGCGTGTCTGCGCCGGTAGCGAGGACCAAGCGCTGCCAGGAAATCGTTTGTCCATTGGCTTGCAGCGAATGTTGCGCCACGTCGATTTGCGTGACTTGCGTGTGCGGGAGGATGTTTGCCTGTAATTGGGCAGCCATTTGTTCTGCGCCGGCCTGCGCCAGCATGGCAGGGGTCTTTTGCTGTGCAAAGGCCGCCGAGAGCATGGGTTTGCTGTAAGAGACGCCATCATCGGCCGTGATGATGGTCAAAGGGCTGGTTGTATCGCGTTTGCGCCACTCACGGGCCAGCGTGTAAGCCGCCATGCCGCTACCGATGATTGTCAAAGATTGTTGCATGCTTGTTCTCCTGACCCGTGGTGGTTTACTTATATGTTAATCATTTCAAAATCGGCTTTGGCGACGCCGCAATCGGGGCAACACCAGTCTTCCGGAATGTCTTCCCATCGGGTGCCGGGGGCGATGCCTTCGTCAGGCAACCCGGCCACTTCGTCATAAATGAACCCACAAACGATACATTGCCATTTTTTCATGTGATTTCTCCTGAGAAGTCGAGTGGTTTATCGGCCGGCAGCCTGAACGTGTTGCAATGTTTCGCGGTAATGGTTGGCGTGGCGCTCTTCTACCTTGGCCAGAGCGGCAAAACGTTTGGCGGCTTTTTCCAACATGGCCTTGAAACGCTCGGCGTGCTCGCGTGATTCTGCAATCTGACCGTCGATTTCTGCCACGGCCGCGTGTTGTTCTTCTTCCACAGCGGCGTGGCGGAATGAAGGGTACATTTCTGTGTATTCGTAGGTCTCACCCTCGATGGCCATATTGAGGCAACGGGCGGGAGACATGCTGGCAGCCGGGTATAGCAAGTCGAGATGACCAAAAGCGTGCAGAATTTCCTGCGCAGCGGTGGCTTCGAATACGCGGGCGGTTTCTTCATCACCCGTGGCACGGCAGATGCGGGCAAAGTACATGTATTTGATGTGTGCCATGGATTCGCCGGCGAAAGCGGATTCCAGATTCTTGATGGTGACGGACGCGGTATCTTGATGCATGAAAGGCTCCTTAATAACGTGGTGGTTCAACAATTGGTGCTTTTGCAAGCACCTCGAAACAACATGTTACTGACAACAAAACAATAAATCCAATGAATCATTATTATCAATTTGATAGTTTTTTATTATGTTCCGGTCATCCAGTTGACGCAGGGCAGCGCAGTCTGGTGTATGGCCTGAATCAGTGCCGCAATGGCCTGTGGGCGAGGAAAACTGTTGCGCCAGACTAGCGCCACGGTGCGAGAGGGTACCGGTTGCTGAAATGGCCGCGCCAATAATTGATCGCCGGGCAGGTGCACGGTTGCGGTGCAAGGCATGACGGTGATGCCGGTGCCGGAAGCGACCATATGACGGATGGTTTCCAGACTGCCGGATTCGAGCGTTCTTTGCATGGATGACGGGTGTGCCGGATGCTGTAGCGCCGGGCAACTGGCGAGCACCTGATCGCGAAAGCAATGACCTGTTCCCAACAAAAGCAGTGGTTCGTTGGCCAGTTCTGAGGCATGAATGGTTTCGCGGGCTGCCCAGGGATGGTCGCGGCGGATGACGGCGCGAAAATCTTCGTGGTATAGCGCCTGCACGGCCATGCCAGGCTCTGTAAATGGTAGCGCAATCAACATGGCGTCAAGTTCACCCTGGCGCAGGCGTTCGGTTAGTTTGTGGGTGAAATTTTCTTCCAGTAGCAAGGGCATGTGCGGCGCAAGGGTGTGCAGTACGGGGATGAGCGTCGGCAGCACATAGGGTGCAACGGTAAAAATGGCGCCCAGCCGCAAGGGTGCGGATAAGGGGTCGTGACTTAATCGCGCCATGTCCTTGAGTATCTGTGCCGCGTCAAGAACCCGTTTTGCCTGGGCAACGATTTCATTGCCGGTGGGGGTCAGGGTGATGTCGTGCTTGTTGCGCTCGAACAAGGTAACGCCGAGGTCTTCTTCCAGTTTACGAATGGCGACGCTCAAGGTGGGTTGGGAAACGAAGCAACTTTCGGCTGCCCGGCCAAAATGCCGTTCACGAGCCAGCGCCACCAGATAGCGCAGATCGGTCAACGTCATGCCGAATGACTCGATGGTTGACGACGATACACCCAGATCATCATGATAATGCCAGCGATGATCATCGGTAGCGACAGCCATTGTCCCATACTGAGACCCATGGCAAGCAGGCCGAGAAAATCGTCTGGTTCGCGGGTGAATTCGACCAGAAAGCGGAAGCTGCCGTAACCGATGAGAAACAAGGCGGAAACGGCGCCCACAGGGCGTGGTTTGGCGGAGAACAGCCATAGCAGCGTAAACAGGGTAATTCCTTCCAGACCGAACTCGTACAATTGCGAGGGGTGGCGCGGTAAATTGTCCACGGCAGGAAAAACCATCGCCCATGGCACATGGGTTGGTCGCCCCCATAATTCGCCATTGATGAAATTGCCGATGCGCCCCGCCCCTAATCCCAGCGGAACCAGCGGTGCGACAAAATCCATCACCGCGAGCCAGGGCTTGTGATGGCGGCGGCTGAAAAGCCACATCGCCAGCATGACGCCAATGAACCCGCCATGAAACGACATCCCGCCCTGCCAGACATAAAAAATCTGCAAGGGGTGGGCAAAATAAAATTCGGGTTTGTAAAACAGAACATAACCCAACCGGCCACCCAACACCACGCCAAGCACGCCTGACGATAGCAAATCGTCCATTTCCGGCAATTGCCAGCCGGATTGCGGGCGTTGGCGGATACGGTAACGGCCAAGCGCCAATACCATCAAAAAGGCCAACAGATACATCAGTCCATACCAGCGAATCGCCAACGGGCCAATCGCCAGTGCAACGGGGTTGATTTGTGGGTGAATAAGCATATGCATCCAGATTTGCGTTAGAATGGATGGCATTATCGCACTTGTTGATGAAAACTGTATGCCTGACTATCGTTCTCGTACCACAACTCATGGTCGCAATATGGCGGGTGCACGCGCATTATGGCGCGCCACCGGCATGACCGATGCCGATTTTGACAAACCGCTGATTGCCATAGCCAATTCATTTACCCAGTTTGTGCCTGGTCACGTGCATCTGAAAGATCTGGGTCAGCTCATTGCGCGTGAAATCGAAGCGGCGGGCGGTGTGGCAAAAGAATTCAATACCATTGCCGTTGATGACGGCATTGCCATGGGGCACGATGGCATGTTGTATTCGTTGCCGTCACGCGACTTGATTGCGGATAGCGTGGAATATATGGTGAATGCGCATTGCGCCGATGCGCTGGTTTGTTTGTCGAATTGCGACAAAATCACGCCCGGCATGTTGATGGCCGCCTTGCGACTGAACATTCCAGTGATTTTTGTTTCCGGTGGCCCGATGGAATCCGGCAAAACGGTATTGCATGGACAGGTAATGAAACTTGATTTGGTGGACGCCATGGTGTTGGCGGCCAGCAGTGAAGAGTCGGATGAAACCGTGGCGCAGGTCGAGCGCTCGGCGTGCCCGACCTGCGGTTCGTGTTCCGGCATGTTTACTGCCAACTCGATGAACTGTCTCACTGAAGCGCTGGGTTTGTCTTTGCCGGGCAATGGTTCGGTGCTGGCGACGCATGCTGATCGCAAGCAATTGTTTTTACGGGCTGGCCGCCAGATTGTTGCGTTGGCAAAGCGGTATTATGAGGGCAATGACGAGCGCGTGCTGCCGCGTAACATTGCCAGCTTTGCCGCGTTTGAAAATGCGGTGGCGCTGGATATCGCCATGGGGGGGTCAACCAACACCGTACTGCATCTGCTTGCCGCAGCGCACGAAGCGCAAGTGCCTTTTACCATGCATGACATCGATCGCATGAGTCGCTGTGTGCCGAATTTGTGCAAGGTGGCCCCTGCCACACCACAATATCACATGGAAGATGTGCATCGCGCTGGTGGTGTGATGGCGATTCTGGGCGAACTTGACCGCGCCGGACTGATTCATCACGACGTGCCGACTGTGCACAGCGATACACTGGCGGATGCGTTGGCGCAATATGACATTCGACAGACAAAGGATGAATCGGTACACCAGTTTTATCGTGCCGCTCCCGGCGGCGTGCCGACACAAGTGGCCTTCAGTCAGGACAAGCGCTGGCCGACGCTTGACAGCGATCGCGCGCAAGGTTGTATTCGTGATGCCGCACACGCCTACAGCCGCGAGGGCGGATTGGCCGTGTTGCAGGGCAATCTGGCGCAGGATGGCTGCATCGTCAAGACGGCCGGGGTTGATGAAAGCATTTTATGTTTTTCCGGTCCGGTCCGGGTTTTCGAATCGCAGGACAGCGCGGTGACGGCAATTCTGGATGACCGGATTCGTCCGGGCGACGTGGTGGTGATTCGTTATGAAGGCCCTAAGGGTGGCCCGGGCATGCAGGAAATGCTCTACCCGACTTCTTACCTCAAAGCCAAGCACCTGGGCAAAGTCTGCGCCTTGATTACCGATGGCCGCTTTTCCGGCGGCACGTCCGGTTTGAGCATCGGGCACGTTTCGCCGGAAGCGGCTGAAGGCGGGGTGATTGGTCTGGTAGAGGAAGGGGACATCATTGAAATTGATATTCCGGCGCGCCGTATTCATCTTGCGGTGACAGATGACGTGCTGACGGCTCGACGGGCAGCGATGGCTGCGCGAGGAACGATGGCCTGGCGGCCGGTTGAATTGCGGCAGCGCAAGGTGTCGCCGGCTTTGCGTGCGTATGCCGCGATGACAACGTCGGCTGCTACTGGTGCGGTGCGCGACGTGAGTCAGGTGGAACGTTTGGCGTGAAAACCCTGTTGGTGGCGAATCCCAAAGGCGGGAGCGGCAAGACCACGCTGGCGGTAAACTTGGCTGCCATGCTGGCACAGCAAGGAAACAACGTGCGACTGCTTGATCTGGATCGACAACAGTCTGCGCAGAGTTGGTTGGCACGTCGCGCCAGCCAGCTTCCGGTCGTGTGGCCTTATCATGCAGACACACCGTCTGCCACACGCGCAGGTTGGCTGGTTATCGACAGCCCGGCGGGCGTGCATGGAAAAATGCTCGCCCGTATGTTGAAGCTTGCCCGGTATGTGCTGGTGCCGATGGGAAATTCCTTGTTTGATCTCGAAGCCAGCGCTGCTTTTGTGGCGGCACTGAAAGCAGAAAAAGCCGTGCGTAAAGAACGGGTGCGCCTGGGGGTAGTGGGAATGCGCATGGCACCAAGAACCTGGGCCGCGCAACAGATGGAAGGTTTCTGTGTCCAGCATGGTTTGCCGGTGGTTGCCAGCTTGCAGGATACGCAGGCGTATGTGAAAGCGGCCTTTGAAGGCAAGGGCATTGTGGATTTGCCGGTACGACAGACGCTGCGTGAGCGAGAGCAATGGCAAACGTTGATGGACTGGTTATCGAGTGATGAGTAGTGGAGAATAAAGGTTGAAAGCCATGTGGTTGCGTATCTTTGGAATGGGTGTTGGATTGTGTTGCAGCATGTTGGCGCACGCCGACGATGCCATGTTGCAACTGGCGCAGGAGAACGCCTGCATGACTTGTCACGCCATTGATCATACGGTGATTGGCCCCTCTTTCAAGGCGGTGGCCGCCCGCTACCGCAAGACACCCAATGCCGCAGACTATCTGACGCAGCGCTTGCAGCATGGCAGCGTCGGCGATTGGGGACAGGTGTCTATGCCGCCAAACGTGCAGGCCAGCCCGCAGGAATTGCATTTGCTTGCGCAATGGGTGTTGACGCACTGACATACCAGATGCCCGTTGCAACCCAAAGGGCGGGGCGGCTGCGCAACACGGCAGTTCGCCCGCCAAACGCCGTCCCATAGGTTGCAACCAAATCGCGCGCTCGCTTCGCCGACCTCCTTGGCATCGTAGTCTTGGCTATGACCTTCGTCGTTCGACTCGCGATTATCGCGATTTGGTCTGCTTTGCTCCTCGTGGAGGAGTTAATCAGCGCTTCCTTAAAGACAATTTTATACTAAATTACTTTAAAAAGAGCTTGGCGTCTGTTACACTTCAACAAGACGTAACAGTCTTTTTATCTTGTTGTCGTGAATAAGGGGTGTGACATGGTTACTTTTCTGTTCAGCAAAGCCAACTTTCCGTTGACCGTTGTGGTGGGGTTGATTGTGATGGCATGGATGAGTTTTTTATCGGTCGTGTTTTTTTCCTGATAACTGCCCGCAAATAGTTGATTTTTGACATCGGGGTGCGTCCGATGTGTTCGAGACGCATCCGAGTGGTGCCTGCGCTGACTTTCGGAAGATTGGCGCAGGCATTTTTCGTTGCAGAGTCCGCTGATTGATTTGTCGTGCTGGGTTGCAACCGGAAAGCACGCCGGCGACGTTGTGGAATTTGTCAATAAGTTTGTCCATGGAATAACCATTCATGACGCGTACATCCATTGTTTTCCGGCTGTAACGGGTATGGCGAATCAAATCCGACCGCCTCTCCGTAATGGAATCATGGTTTCGGGCAAGCCGTGTTTGTGGGACAATAGCCCCACTTGGGTGAGACAGATCGCGAATCGTGGCGAGACGGATGCATGGCGTCAGTATGTCGATGTCATGACGAGCAATTCGATGGAACAGACAAATTATGTTGTTGATGCTGGATAATTATGATTCTTTTACCTATAACCTGGTGCAGTATTTTGGTGAACTGGGTGAAACGGTGGAAGTGTACCGTAATGATGAGATAAGCCTTGAAGCCGTGTTGGCCCGCCAACCGGATCGGGTGGTGATTTCGCCGGGGCCCTGTACTCCGAATGAAGCAGGCATTTCCGTGCCGCTGATTCAGGCTGTGGCGGGCCACGTTCCCTTGTTGGGGGTGTGCCTTGGCCACCAAAGTATCGGACAGGCATTTGGTGGTCGTATCGTGCGCGCCAAGGTATTGATGCACGGCAAAACCTCGATGATTCATCATCTGGACGTTGGTGTCTTCAAAGGTTTGCCTAACCCGTTACGGGCGACACGTTATCACTCGTTGGTCATCGAGCGCGAAACCTTGCCGGATTGTCTGGAAATGACCGCGTGGACTGAAGATGGCGAAATCATGGGCGTGCGGCACAAAACCCTGCCGGTGGAGGGCGTACAGTTTCATCCGGAATCGATTCTGACTGAATACGGTCATGACATGCTGGCTAATTTTTTGGCGATGAAAGCATGACGGTGATGATTGAAACCTTGATGCAGCCGGATGTTACCGCTTATCCGCGCTGGTTGAATACACTACTGAACGGCCAGGATCTGCCGTATGAAGAGATGCTGATTCTGATGCGCGCCATCATGTCCGGTCTGTTGACGCCGGCGCAGATTGCGGGTGTGCTGGCAGCGTTGCGTGCAAAAGGCGAAAGTGTCACCGAAATTGCGGCGGCGGCCGAAGTCATGCGCGCCTTGTCAACACGGGTGATGCTGGGAGACATACCGAATCTGGTGGATACCTGCGGCACAGGAGGAGATGGCGCACATACGTTCAACATTTCTACTGCTGCCGCATTTGTTGCCGCAGCGGCGGGCGTCAGGGTGGCCAAACATGGCGGACGCTCTGTTTCGTCAACGTGCGGCAGCGCAGACGTGCTGGAAGCGATGGGGGTGAATGTTCAGTTGCAGCCAGAACAGGTTGCCCGTTGCGTGCGGCAGATTGGCATCGGTTTCATGTTCGCGCCGAACCATCACAGCGCCATGAAGCATGCTGCGCCGGTGCGCCGGGAACTTGGCGTACGTACCCTGTTCAACCTGTTGGGACCATTGACCAATCCGGCCGGAGCCCGACATCAGGTCATCGGCGTTTACAGTCCACATCTTCCATTACGGCTGGCGCAGGCGCTGCAACGTCTGGGCAGCGAGCGGGTGCTGGTCGTGCATGGGGCGGGAGGGTTGGATGAATTGAGTCTGTCGGGCGAAAATCAGGTGGCGGAACTCAAGGATGGCGTGGTGACCGAATACACGGTCAGTCCAGAGCAATTCGGGCTGCTGCGTGCTGATCTGGCGGAGTTGCAGGTGGAGGATCTGGCTGCCGCCCAGGCGATGTTTACTGCTGCCTTGCGCGGTGATTTTCGCGCGGCGAGCGAGATTGTGGCGCTGAATGCCGGTGCCGCCATTTATGTGGCCGGGCTTGCTGCCACGCTGGCCGAGGGCGTTGCGCGCGCGCAGGAAGAAATACAGTCCGGACGCGCCTGGGAAAAATTGCAACAACTGATAGATGGTAGTCACCATGGCTGACATTCTCGCCACGATTCTGGCCACCAAACAACAGGAAGTTGCCGCAGGCAAGCGAGAAGTTTCGCTTGCGGAGATGGTGTTAAAAGCACGGATGCAGCCACCTGCCCGTGATTTTACGGCAGCGTTGCGTCAGCGTATGACGGCTCAGCAACCGGCTGTGATTGCCGAAATCAAACGCGCCAGTCCATCCAAAGGGCTATTGCGGGAAAATTTCGAGCCGGCGGCGATTGCGCGCAGTTACGCGCAGCATGGTGCGGCATGCTTGTCGGTATTGACGGACAAACAGTATTTTCAGGGTGGTGATGGCGATTTGGTTTGTGCGCGACAAGCGTGTGAATTACCCGTGCTGCGCAAGGATTTCGTGATTGATCCTTACCAGATTTATGAAGCCCGCGCATTGGGCGCCGATTGCATTTTATTGATTGTTGCAGCACTTGATGGCGGGGCGCTGCGCGAGTTTGAAGCAATTGCCCATGAATTGGGCATGTCGGTACTCATTGAATCGCATAACGCGAGCGAGCTAGAGCAGGCGCTGCAACTCAGCTCTCCGCTTGTCGGCATCAACAATCGCAATCTGCGCAGCTTCGAAACCAGCCTCGATACGACGCTGCAATTGCTGCCGCAGGTCGGTGACGAGCGTCTTGTCATCACCGAGAGCGGCATCCATACCCGTGCCGACGTTCAGCGCATGATGGACGCTGGCGTATATGGCTTTCTTGTCGGCGAAGCCTTTATGCGGGCAGAAAGTCCTGGGAAAGCGTTGCAACTGTTAATCACCTGATTCTACTGGCTCAACTTCTGGCTCAACATTTTTTCGCAACGACATCAACGAGGGCGGACATGCCATGATGATACGTACCCTCGCTGATATGACTGTCGTGTTCACGCAGTTCGAGAATGTCGAAGCCGTCAAGCAACGCTCTGAGCATGGGGATGGTGTAGAGTTGCTCAACAGAACCGGGGCCGCCGGTACGGTATTCGAGTTGGCGCGGCGTGTAGCCGTGCAGTAGCAGAATCCCTCCGGACTTGAGCGTCGTGTGCAAGCCGGCAAACAGATTTTTTCTTTCTGCGGCATTCGCGAACTGGATGAAGATGGCGGCAACTGCGTCAAACTGGTTGGGCTTCCAATGCCAGTTCAACAAATCGGCACATTCAAATTCCATTTGTACCTGACGCTCGTCCGCCAGTTTCCGTGCTTTGGTCTGCGCGACGCAGGAAGCATCGACGGACAGCACTTGCATGCCCTGTTCCGCGAGCCAGACCCCGTTGCGGCCTTCACCGTCGGCGACGGAGAGCACCCGCATGCCGGGAGTCAAGAATGACAAGTGTTCGCGCAGAAATTGGTTAGGGTCGGTGCCGTAGACATATTCTTCGACATCATAACGCTGATCCCACATGCTTTATTGCCCTTTCTTTTCCATGGTCAGAAGTTTGTCTTCCAATTGGCTGGCCGGCATGGCGCCGGGCACGCGATCACCATTGGAAAAGATGATCGTCGGTGTACCGGTGATGTGCAATTTTTGTCCCAGCACCAAATCATCGTCAATCGGATTGTCGCATTTACCGTCATTTTTAGGGAAAACATTTTTTAGCAGGGCGTTCTGCCATGCCTTGTTGCGATCTTTACTGCACCAGATGGCCTTGGCGACTCCGGTGGTGCCAGGGTGCAGACTTTCCAGCGGATAGGGGAAAAAGTAGAGCGTTACATTGTTGATTTTGGTCAGTTCTTGTTCCAGTCGTTTGCAGAATGGGCATTCTGGATCGGAAAAAATATACAATTTACGGCTGCCATCGCCTTTGACAAATTTGAGCGCATGTTCCAGTGGCAAAGTAGCCGGATTGACGGCGCTCAGCTTGACCAATCGTTCCTGCGTCAGGTTTTTTCGGGTTTTTGTGTCTATTATGTTGCCCAGAAACAGGTAATCGGCATTTTCATCGGTGTAGGCAATCTGTCCGTCCGCCACGACTTCATATAGACCGCTATACGGGGTTTTGGTGATACTGGAAATTTGTGTGCCAGGAAAGCGGCTGGACAGGTTTTTACGGATACTGGCGTCATCGGCGTGCACGAATGGAAAAAGGCACATCAAGAGGCCGGCGAGAAGGGTTTGTTGAATGTGTTTGTTCATGAAAAGTCCTGTATGGTTGACTTGTGTTTGACGGATATCAGATGAGCGATTGCTGTACCAGCCATGATTTGACCGGATCCAGCCGCGCCACGGTGTTTAGTCCAATGTTGCGTAACCGGGTAAGCAAAGGGTGCTGGTGATGGAACAGATGATACAACCCGTCGGTGACGGATTGGGTGGTCAGAATGTCCGCCCGGCGCGCGCGGGCGTAACGCTCGAGCAGTGGCAGGTCGCCGCAACGGGCGGCCTGTCTGTCCAGCAGCACAGCAGCAAGTTCACTCACGTCGCGGAGTCCGAGATTGACACCCTGCCCGGAGAGTGGGTGCACGCCGTGTGCGGCATCGCCAATCAGCGCCAACCCTGGTCGAACAATGGGATTCACACGCAGAAGGCTTAGCGGAAATGCGGCGGCTTGTCCCAATGCCTGTAATTTCCCCAGCGCATGTTGTCCGGCTGTTGCCACCTGTTGTGCCAATTGTTCCGGCGTATACGCTAGCAGGCGGCCGGCATGTTCGGCAGGGGTCGACCAGACCATCGAGATGGCCCGGTCGGACAGGGGCAGCCAGGCAAGGATGCCGTCGTCACGAAACCACTGGCGGGCGATGTGGCGATGTGGGCGCTCGCAGCTAAAATTGGCGACCACCCCGGACTGGTGGTAATCGTCACGGCGGGCGATGATGCCGGCCTGTTCGCGTACCCAGGAAGCGCGCCCATCCGCAGCCACGACAAGATCAGCGCTCAGGCATTGGCCATCATCAAGCTCCAGCCGGGCCTGTTGCGCCGACCAGTGCAGACTGCGTCCCTGTCCGGGACAGAATATCGTGAGGTTGGGTTGTTCGACGAGGGTTTGCCACAAAGCGTGCTGGATCTGTCCGGCTTCGGCAATCCATGCCAGTTGCGGTACGCCGGACTGAATGGCGTCCAGTACGAGACGGGCGTTCCTGTCACCGTGCACCTGCATGGCGTGTACCGGGGTCAGACGGGAGGAATCGATGCGTTGCCAGGCGTTGACGTGTTGTAACAGGGCAACGCTGCCCGGACTGATGGCGTAAATACGTGTGTCCCAGTCGACAGTCGGTTCGTGGGGCGGACGGGGATCAATCAGAGCAAGATTCAGTCCGCTGTGGCGCAAGGTGGCGGCCAGCGCGGCGCCCACGATGCCTGCGCCGACAATCATGATGTCGAAATGACGGGTTACCATGCCTGCGCTCCAAACATCATGCGTCGGGCCACGAAATGTTTGAGTGGCGGCCATTGTTGCAGTGTGGCGAGTCCCAGACCGCGAGCGTGACGCAGCACCGGGTCGGCGAGGGTAAACCAGTAAACCAGTTGATCGGTGAACAGCATGCTGGCGCTGACATCCAGCCGGCGTGCCCGCTGATAACGGGCGAGCATGTCGGTTGAGCCCAGTTCATGACGGTGCGAACAAGCGTGTATTTGATTCGCCAGCTCCCACGCGTCGCGCAACCCGAGGTTGAAGCCTTGTCCGGCGACCGGGTGCATGACATGAGCGGCATTGCCGATGAATATCCGGTGATCTTTTGCACTGTGTTGCGTCAGACTGTACCGCAAAGGAAAACTCGACCGGTCGCGCACCGTGAGAAAGCGCCCTACCCGGTCGCCGAAATGGACATGCAACGCAGTCAGAAACGCATTCTCGTCCAGCGAAATCCAGTGCCGGATTTTGTCTGGCGCCGCGGTCAGCACCAGCGCAAAACCTTCGCCGTGCGGCAATAGCGCCATCGGGCCGTCTGGCGTGAAGCGTTCGAAGGCTTCATTCATGTGTGGGCGCTCACTACTAATCCAGGCCAGCAGGGCGTGCTGGTCATATTGTTTTTGTTGTTTCTGGCTGGCAGGCTCTGTCTGATTGCCGCCGTCGGCAATGACGGCCAGTCGCGAGGTCAGCATGCCGCTGGCGGCTTTTGTTTGCCAGTTGAGCCAGGCCAGATGACGGTTACCGCCAGAAGCAGAGACGCTGGTGCCATAATGCACAGCGATATTGCTGTCGGCCAAGGCTGTTTGCAAGGCGGCATCCAGCGCACGGTATTCGACGACATAACCCAATTCGGGCACATTTTCTTCGCTTGCATGCAGGCGGGTAACGCCAATCGTGCCCCGCTGTGAGATGTGGATGTCGCGGATGGGAGTGATCTGTTGCAGCGTTTGCCAGACGTTCAGTCGCTCCAGAATCAGCCGTGTGCCGTAGGAAAGTGCCAGCGTGCGCTGGCTGATCGGCGATTTGGCCTGTTGGCGGGCTTCCAGCAAGGTGACCGAAAAGCGGCTGTCGGCCACGGCGAGCGCAAAGGCGGCGCCGACTGGCCCGCCACCGGCGACGACGATATCACTGTGCGAAGGCATGTTGCTGTTCTCTCATCAGGTTTTCGATGTCATCGATGGATTTTGGTGCGGCAGCCGTCAGAATGTCGAGGCCGTTGGCCGTAACACAGACATCATCTTCAATGCGAATGCCGATACCGTGAAAAGCGGTTGGAATGTTGTCATCCGGCCGGATATAGCAGCCGGGTTCCACTGTCAGCGTCATGCCTGCTTCCAGGCTGCACCAATCGCCATTATCCTGTTTGTAAGCACCCACATCGTGCACGTCAAGTCCTAACCAGTGTCCGGTTCTGTGCATGTAAAATTGTTTATAGTCACCAGATTCGATGACGCCATCCAATGAACCTTTGAGCAAACCCCAATCAAGCATGCCTTGCGCCAGCACGCGTACCGCCGCATCGTGTGGCTCGTTCCAGCCGGCGCCAGGCCGCACACGGTCCAGAGCAGCGGCTTGCGCGGCCAGTACACAGGCGTAGACATCGCGCTGTGGCGCAGAAAACAGGCCATTGACGGGAAAGGTGCGAGTGATGTCGGCAGCGTAGCCGTCGAATTCGCAACCGGCATCAATCAATAACAGGTCACCATCCCGGAGCGGCGCGGCATTGCCGACGTAATGCAGGGTGCAGGCGTTCAGGCCGCCGGCAACGATGGACGTGTATGCCGGCGCCTGTGCGCCATGGCGGCGAAATTCATATAATAATTCTGCTTCGATGGCGTATTCCGACAGGCCAGGCCGAGCAGCAAGCATGGCGCGCCGGTGGGCGCGGCAGCTGATGTCGGCGGCGTGCTGCATAAGCATGCGTTCGGTTTCATCTTTGATGCGGCGCATGGCGGACAAGGGTTCGCGGATGTCCTGAATCCGGTGCGGGGCACGCACACCACTACGCGTTTGTTCGCGCACGGTATTCAGCCAGCGCAGGATGCGCCGATCCCAGGTCATGTCTGCGCCAAGGGCGTAATGCATGACAGATTGATTGGCCAACAGTTCTGGCAGGCGCTGATCGAGTTCTTCGATGCTGTAAGCAGCATCAAAGCCAAATCGGGATTGCGCCATTTCCGGCCCATGACGAAAGCCATCCCAGATTTCGCGTTCGGGATGTCTTGGCCGGCAGAACAGGATGGCGCGCGCCGGTTCGGCCTGCAAGACCAGCACGGCTTCCGGTTCGGTAAAGCCGGTGAGGTAATAAAAGTGGCTGTCGAAACGATATGGATAGTGACTGTCCTGATTACGCAGCCGTTCGGGCGCCGTGGTGATGATGGCGATCCCCTGCCCCATGCGTTGCAGTAACTGTGTTCGGCGCGCCGCAAACGGGCTGGCATCAAAGGTGTTATTCGGCATGAATTGTCTCATCGTTGTCTGATTCGTCGTCATCATCCTGATACTGGCTATCCAGAAATTCAGCCCATCGGTTTTCCTGTTCTGGCAACACGGTCAGCAACTGTTGTTCCAGTTGTTGCAGCCGGGCAGAGAATACGGCGAGGTCGTTGCCGCCATCGACGTCAGCAGCAGTCTTTTGCAGTTGTTGCAAACTTTCGCGCAGGCTGTAAGCCGACCCCAACGCATTTTTCAGCTGTTCGCGCGGATGCGGAATCCAGCGCCGGTCGGCAAACAGCGAATGCAGTTTTTCACCTGTTTCCAGTACGCGCCGACGCACCCGGTTCATCGCGCCCAGACGGGAAGACTTGATGTCGCCGAACACAGCCGTGTCCATCAAATCCAGCCAGTCGCGGCGCAGCATTTGTTGCCAGTCGGCGTCGATGGTGACTGCCTGATATACTTGTTCAACATCCATTGCTTGTCCCTGTTGCTGGTGTGCATTCGTTCCGGGGTTGCGCTGCCTGTTGGCGCAGCTTTTCATCCAGTTGCGCCAGACGTTCCGGCGTGCCGATATCTTGCCAGCAGCCAGAAAAAAACTCACCCCCTACTTTGTTTTCGGCCATGGCCTGCCGCAGCAACGGCGCCAGAGGGGCAGGCAGGTTGTCATCCAGTTGTCCAAACAACTGCGGGTGGTAACAGCCAATGCCGCTGAAGGTAAAGCGCTGTTCGCCATTGTCGTGCACGCGCGCGCCGGACGCAAGCGTCTCTAGGCAAAAATCTCCTTGTGTGTGGTGCGGCGGATTTGCCACCAGCACCAGATAGGCCAGATCGTCCTTCGGCCAGTCGCGTTGCCGCAATCGGCTGAAATCGAAATTTGTCCAGATGTCGCCATTGATGACCAGAAAAGGCTTGGCGCCCAATAAAGGCAATGCATGCGCTATTCCGCCCGCTGTTTCCAGCGCCGGATTTTCGTGCGAATACAGAATGTCAAGACCAAATGCCGCGCCGTTGCCGAGATGGCTTGCAATTTGTTCGCCCAAATGTGCCAGATTGATGACCACACGGGTAAATCCGGCGCGTGCCAGACTGTCCAGCAGCCAGACAATCAAGGGTTTGTCGTGTACGGCAAGCAAGGGTTTTGGCGTATGGTCCGTCAACGGGCGCATACGCTCGCCTCGTCCGGCAGCCAGAATCATCACGGTATTCAGCATGATCTGCGCAGACGCTGGTATGCGATTTCCAGTAAAAAACCGGTGTTCCAGAACGGGTAATCCATCCGGTGGCCACATGATTCATCAATGAGCATGCCTGGCGTCAGTGCGGAGATGGGATTTTTTTTGCGCATGTTTAAAGACAATGCCCGGAAAATCGTGTGGTGGAGTTGACAGGTTTGCAGTATATCACTCATGGATTGGCGTCGTGAATGGGCTTTCCTGGGAGCTTGTCAGGCTTGCTCCTGGCAAAGAAGTCACCGGCCTTCGGGCCGGTGCTTTAACCGGCAGAAACGCACCAATTTGGTGCGCAACAGGGTATTGTTGCGCATAATTGGTGCGCGTAAGCGTATGCGCAAATTAATTGTTCCAGTTTGTTTTGGTACCGGGCGCTACGCGGGAATAAACGTCATATAACACAAATAAATTTTGCATCTGATTACCGAAACAAGGATAATTCCGTCTTGGCAAGAGCTCAAGGCGCAGCGCGTTGTTCAATGCAACAGGCTCGCGGTATGTCATGGCATGCATCGTGCTTGTCTGGGAGGCCATTTTTGAGCTTGGGGTGTTTTTGTATTTTTTCGCATGAGGAGAATTCAATGGCTGTGGCCAAAGTAATAGAAATGATCCGGGATAATGAAGTCAGATTTGTGGATTTTCGTTTTACCGATACCCGCGGCAAAGAGCAGCATGTCAGCGTGCCTGTGTCACAATTTTCGGAAAGCAAATTTGTCGATGGACATGCGTTTGACGGTTCGTCGATTGCTGGGTGGAAAGGTATTCAGGCATCGGACATGATTCTGATGCCGGATCCTGATAGCGCCTGCCTTGACCCGTTTCGGGACGAATCGACCCTGATTTTGACCTGCGATGTCATCGAACCCTCTGACATGAAGGGTTATGATCGCGATCCGCGCTCGATTGCCAAACGCGCTGAAGCTTATCTGAAGTCAACCGGATTGGGCGATACGGCTTATTTTGGTCCGGAACCAGAGTTTTTTGTCTTCGATTCCGTGAACTGGAAAGTCGACATGTCGGGCAGTATGTGCAAAGTCAATTCTGAAGAAGCGGCCTGGAGTTCGGGTGAAGTTTATGAAGGCGGAAACATGGGCCATCGCCCCAGCGTCAAGGGTGGCTATTTTCCCGTTCCTCCGGTTGACAGCCTGCAGGATATTCGTTCCGCGATGTGTCTGGCGCTGGAAGAGATGGGTGTTGAAGTCGAAGTGCATCACCACGAAGTCGCTACGGCCGGTCAGTGTGAAATCGGTACCCGTTTCAATACGCTGACCAAGCGTGCTGACTGGACGCAAATCCTGAAGTATGTTGTGCAGAACGTGGCGCACAGCTATGGCAAAACGGCCACGTTCATGCCCAAGCCCATTGTTGGGGATAACGGTTCCGGCATGCACGTGCATCAATCCGTCTGGAAAGACGGCAAGAACCTGTTTGCTGGCAATGGTTATGCCGGGTTGTCAGAGTTTGCCCTGTACTACATCGGCGGCATCATCAAGCATGCTCGCGCATTGAATGCCATCACCAACCCTGGCACCAACTCATACAAACGGCTGGTTCCCGGTTTTGAGGCTCCGGTCATGCTGGCGTATTCCGCCCGTAACCGCTCGGCGTCAATTCGTATTCCGTATGTGCCCAATGACAAGGCTCGCCGGATTGAAGTGCGTTTCCCTGATCCTACCGCCAATCCTTACCTGGCCTTTTCCGCCATGTTGATGGCAGGGCTGGACGGTATCCAGAACAAGATTCATCCTGGGGATGCGGCTGATAAAAACCTGTATGACCTGCCACCGGAAGAAGAAGCCAAGATTCCGAAGGTTTGTCATTCGCTCGACATGGCGCTGGAAGCACTGGATAAGGACCGTGAATTCCTGACTCGTGGCGGCGTGTTCAGCAACGAAATGATCGATGCCTATATCGAACTGAAAATGGAAGAAGTCACGCGCATGCGCATGACCACGCATCCGGTCGAGTTCGAAATGTACTATTCGCTGTAATCGTTTCTGTTCAAGAAAAAGGGGGCGCTCGCGCCCCCTTTTTTGTCGCCCCTCATTTTTGTTGTCCGTCATTCGCGAATTGCGGGAACGCAAGGTCTGTCTTACACTACCCGCTTATTGGCTGACAAAGGGATTTTCCTGCATGAAAATCGGGTGGCTTGCTTTGTTGTTGTGTGTCTGGACAGCACAGGCGCGAGCAGACATTTACAAGTATGTGAGCGCTTCCGGCGAGGTGATTTATACCGATCATCCGATCAGAGGGGCCAAGCGCATGAATATCCTGGTTCGGGATACACAGGCAACCGTGCACCATTCTCGTTCCGGAAAAAGCGTGGTTGAGCCGCAAGGTTTGCGAGTGGACGCCGTCACGCAAGGTAAGCGCGATGGTTTGCGGCGCAGCGTGCTGCACGATGAAAGGGCGCACGAACTGCAGTTGTTGCAAGAGGCACAGGCCGCACGTGCGGCAGATACCATGCCCCATGCGGGTGAACGTGCAGACAGCCCGGCATTTTTGCAGCGCCAGCAAAAACTGGCCAACGCGGTCAAGCTGCATACTGCCAATCTGGCAGCGCTGGATAAAGAATTGTCGCGTCTGAAAAACTGACGATGTTTGCTTGCAAAGGCGCAAACGTCAGCTTTATTCCATCGTTGTTGCCATGCAGGAATAAACCTGTATTTCCATAAGCAGATGGCCTGAAATTTGCTTTGATGGCAGCAGGCCGTAACCGAGACGACGATGCCAAACCGTGCAAGGAAGCGAGCGCGCAATTTGGTTACAACCGCCACGTTGAAAACGCGCAAAACATGCACGGCGGGACGGGGCTTGCTGGACGGGGTTTCCTACTATTTTTTCTTCTGGTTTCACATACAATGACAGCATCGCATTTTGCAGGATTAGAGTGGTTGGCTACGGCGATTCTGGCCCTGGACAGCCAACGACGGGTCTGTTACATCAACCCTGCGGCAGAAAACCTGTTGGCGCTGAGCCAAGGACAGGTGATCGGCTTGCGTATGGAAAATCTGTTTGCCAACGCAGAGCCACTGCATGTCGCACTGGATTATGCGCTGGCGCGCAACGCCAGTTTTACCGAGCATGAGTTGCTGGTTGAAACCGCCGATTTGTCTTTGCAAATCAGCGCCACATTTACTGCTGTGGAAAGCCCTCTCGCCGCATTCATGCTTGAACTTTATGGCATGAATCAGCAGTTGAAAGTGGTCCGTGATGAACATCATTTGTTGCAGCAACAAGCCAACCGTGAGCTGATTCGCAATCTCGCGCATGAAATCAAAAACCCGCTCGGTGGTATTCGCGGGGCGGCACAGTTGTTGGAACATGAACTGTCAGTCGAAACGCGGGAATATACGCAAGTCATCATTCAGGAAGCGGATCGCCTGCAGTCACTGATGGATCGTTTGTTGACGCCGCACCGAACGCCCCAGATTGGTGCATTGAATATTCATGAAGTGCTGGAACGGGTACGTAGCGTGACGTTGGCGGAAGTGTCACGCGGATTGTCGATTCGCCGTGATTATGACATCAGCATTCCGGAGTTGGTGGGTGATCGCGAACAATTGATTCAGGTGGTGCTGAATATTGTGCGCAACGCCGTGCAGGCAATGCAGGGTAAAGGGGAACTGATATTGCGCACGCGCATTGCACGTCAGGTGACGTTGGCCATGAAGCGTCATCGTCTGGCCATGCAGGTGCAAATCATTGACAACGGGCCGGGGATTCCTGACTCGTTGCAAGAACGGATTTTTTATCCGCTCGTTTCCGGTCGCGAAGACGGTACCGGGCTTGGGTTGACATTAGCGCAAACATTTGTACACCAGCATCACGGTACGATTGAAGTGGAAAGTGAACCCGGACACACCGTATTCAGTATTCTTTTACCGCTGAACGTTGGCATTTGAATAAAAAGGCTCTGTTATGCTGAAACCTGTCTGGATTATTGATGATGATCGATCGATTCGCTGGGTGTTTGAAAAAGCGTTGCAACGCGAACACATCCAGTTTGTCAGTTTTTCGTCTGCGCTGGAAGTCGAAGCCGCGCTGGAGCAATCTACCCCGCAGGTGGTGGTGAGCGATATCCGGATGCCCGGCGGTTCGGGGCTGGATTTGTTGCAACGCTTCAACCAGCGCTACCCACGCATTCCAGTCATCATCATGACCGCATATTCTGACCTGGAGTCAGCCGTGGCGGCTTTTCAGGGTGGCGCTTTTGAGTATTTGCCCAAACCGTTTGACGTTGATCATGCCATTGAACTGATTCGGCGCGCGATTGAAGAAAGTCAACGCACCGACGATAACCTGGACGATGCCCTGCTCGATGGCGTGCCGGAAATGCTCGGGCAGGCCCCAGCGATGCAGGAAGTGTTTCGCGCCATCGGCCGCCTGTCGCAATCACATGCCACCGTGTTGATTACGGGCGAATCCGGCACGGGCAAGGAGTTGGTGGCGTCTGCCCTGCACCGCCATAGTTTGCGTGCCCGTCAACCTTTCATCGCTTTGAATACGGCGGCTATTCCACGTGACTTGCTGGAATCGGAATTGTTCGGTCATGAGCGAGGGGCGTTTACCGGCGCGGCGGGACAACGTCGCGGGCGCTTCGAGCAGGCGGATGGGGGCACGCTGTTTCTGGATGAAATTGGCGATATGCCGGCAGAATTGCAGACCCGTTTATTGCGGGTACTGTCGGACGGACAGTTTTATCGCGTCGGGGGTCACCAACCGGTCAAAGTCAACGTGCGGGTGATAGCTGCCACGCACCAGAATCTGGAAGAGCGGGTCAAGGCTGGCCTGTTTCGGGAAGACCTGTTTCATCGCTTGAACGTTATTCGCTTGCGTTTGCCGGCGCTGCGCGAGCGACGCGAGGATATTCCCCTGTTGGTGCGGCATTTTTTGTTGAAGAGCGCGCAGGAACAAGGAGTAGAGCCCAAACGGCTGACAGACGCGGCCATGTTGAAGTTAAGTCAATTTGTCTGGTCAGGAAATGTACGCCAACTGGAAAACGTCAGCCATTGGCTGACGGTCATGGCGGCAGGCAATATTGTCGACGTCTCGAATCTGCCGCCAGAAATCATGCAGAATTCGGGGGCGGAGAGCCCGCCCGCGCTGGATTGGGCGCAGACGCTGGCACAAAACGCCGATCTGGCGCTCAAACATGGCGATGTCGGGATTATGGAGGGACTGACCGCCATGTTTGAGAAAACTCTGATTCAGACAGCACTCGCTCACACCAACGGCCGCAGGATAGAAGCGGCTCATCTGCTCGGATTGGGTCGCAACACGCTCACGCGAAAGATACATGAGCTCGGGCTGGAAGACTGAATTTATTTGCAATTGGAGCGGCGACCAGCGGACATGTCCCGCTCTTGCCTCTCTTTACGCCCGACATGCCGGTTAGTTGTTTTTCAGCAGGATGTAACTCGCCACAAACACCAGAAACCAGGCAAACCCACGCTTCAGGCTGCCATGCGAAAGCCGGCTCGACAGCCGGGTGCCAAAGACGCTACCAAGCAAGGTCGTGCCGACGAAGACTTCCATCAATGTCCAGTCGATCGGCACCTTGCCTAAATAACCATAAAATCCGGCACCTGCATTGGCAGCAACGACAGCTAGCGAAGTGCCGATGGCGCGTTTCATGGTCAAACCAGAAAACAGCACCAGTGCGGGCACCACCAGAAAACCACCACCCACACCCACCAGGCCGGTGAGCAAGCCTACGCCGACTGCCGCCAGCGCAATCCTGATCACGCGCCGGAACGGTTTTGCCGGGCGGCTTGCAACAACTGACGGCACGTGCGGCGCCGAGGCATGCCGTAACATGCGCCAGGCGGCAGCATACATCACCAGCGCAAACAACGTCATCTGAACCAGCACTGGCGTCACCATGCCGATACGCGAACCAACGAGACTGCCCCCCACCCCGAACAGCGCAAACAAACCGGCCGCCGGAACATCTACATTACCGTGCCGGCCATGGTCCGCAGCCGCCAGCGCGGCAGTTACGCCCACTACGCCCAGGCTCATGGCCAGCGCAGATTTCGACGCCACCCCCAGCAAATAAACCAGCGCGGGCAGCGCGATGATAGAACCGCCGCTGCCTAGCAGTCCGAGGGAAAAACCGGTCGCCAAGCCTGCCAGCACGCCCCACACGGTCATGTTGATGATCTCGTCGCGCGTAGCCGCGTCTGCCAGGCCACCGTCGCGACCGTGTGGGAGTTAATCAGCGCTTCCTTGAG
>JAJYHV010000065.1:0-9686 GCA_021790515.1 Pseudomonadota bacterium | reverse complement strand
AAATTTGTCGCACATTATGGTCGGGCGGGTGCGATCGTCGACGGATATCGAACGACGATGTCAGGCGGACGTCCGCTGTAACTGTCTGGCAGCTTGCCGGTATTTGTCGGCGGTTTTTTGTACGATGTCGGCGGGCAATTCAGGCGCAGGGGGGGTTTTGTTCCAGCCGCTGGCTTCCAGCCAGTCACGGACGAACTGTTTGTCAAAACTGGGAGGCTGACTGCCTGCCTGATATTGGTCGAGCGGCCAGAAGCGGGAAGAGTCTGGTGTGAGCGCTTCGTCAATCAAATACAGGGTTCCCTTTTCATCGACACCAAACTCGAATTTGGTGTCGGCAATGATGATACCGCGCGCGCGCGCCCAGGCAGCGGCTTCCCGATAGAGGGCGAGGCTCATGTCGCGTACTTGTGCCGCGCGTTCTACGCCGAGCAGTTGTTCGGCGGTTTGGTACGAAATGTTTTCGTCGTGCTGCCCCACTGCGGCTTTGGTGGATGGCGTGAACAGCGGTTGTGGCAGTTCTTGCGCCAATTGCAACCCGACAGGCAGGGCAATACCGCAGACACTGCCGGTACGGCGGTAATCATTCCAGCCGGACCCGGCCAGATAGCCACGCACCACCGCTTCGACGGGCAATGGCGTCAGGCGTCTAACGACCATACTGCGGCCGGCAACCTGGGTGATTTCATCTGGGCGAACGAAATCGGCCGGGTTTTTTTCGGTGAGATGGTTGGGCAGGATATGGGCCAGTTTGTGAAACCAGAACCGGGAAATCTCGGTCAATACACGCCCTTTGTCAGGAACTGGCGTCGGCAGAATGACATCGAATGCGGATAATCTGTCAGTGGCAATCAGTAGCAGGTGCTGGTTATCAATGGCGTAAATGTCGCGTACTTTGCCGCGCGCGATGCGGGGTAAAGAGGTAATGTCAGTGGCCGTGAGGGTCTGTGTCATGATGCAAAATGGGTATCTGAGGGTTGATTGGCGGCGAGAAACGCCATGTCTCACCATTATACCGGAGAACATCCGATTGTCGTAACACGAGATATTTATATGTTTTTGAAATGTTTTCCGTGGTATTGTTGCACCTCCCCCTGTTGGGAAAGCAGCAAAACTGGGGTAGAATAACGCTATTTTGTACGGGAATAGGGTTTCATGAGCAAAGAGGGAAACAAAACAGCACTGTCTTATCGCGATGCCGGTGTGGATATTGACGCGGGCGACAGTCTGGTTGAACGCATCAAGCCGTGGGCGAAGCGTACGTTGCGACCAGAGGTGCTGGGCGGTATTGGCGGCTTTGGTGCCTTGATGCGCCTGCCTGAGCGTTACAAAGAACCGGTGCTGGTATCCGGAACGGACGGCGTCGGCACCAAATTGAAACTGGCATTCGAGTTCAATCGCCACGATACCGTTGGTATCGATTTGGTGGCCATGAGCGTGAACGACATTCTGGTGCAAGGCGCTGAACCCCTGTTTTTTCTCGATTATTTTGCTTGTGGCAAGCTGGATGTTGCTGTGGCAGAAACTGTGGTGCGCGGTATTGCGCAAGGCTGCGAACAAGCCGGTTGTGCGTTGATTGGCGGCGAGACGGCAGAAATGCCGGGCATGTATCCCGATGGCGAGTATGATTTGGCCGGTTTTGCCGTTGGCGTGGTCGAGCGCGGCCAGATCGTGAATGGCAGCACGATTGCCGAGGGTGATGTGGTGCTGGGGTTGGCCTCCAGCGGCGCGCATTCGAATGGTTACGCATTGATTCGCAAAATTGTCGCGCGCGAAGGCATGGCTGCCGACGCTGATTTTTATGGCCGACGTTTTGCGGATGTTTTGCTGGAACCGACGCGTATTTATGTGAAGCCGTTGCTTGCGCTGATGGCGCAGGTGCCGGTAAAGGGCATGGCGCACATTACGGGCGGTGGGTTGACTGGCAATATTCCACGTATCCTGCCTGAGCATCTGGCCGCACAGATTCACATTGTCAGCTGGCCCATGCCCCCCTTGTTTTGCTGGTTGCAGGAACATGGTGGTGTGTTGCCGACAGAAATGTACCGCACGTTTAATTGTGGCGTTGGCATGGTGCTGGTATTGGCAGCTGAACATGCCGACATGGCCGCGAAAAAATTGACGCAGGCAGGCGAAACCGTTTACCGTTTGGGCGAGGTGGTGTCGCGCGGGGTTGGCGACGCTGTGCTGATGGTTTGATGAGAGACTGGAAACGGCACGAGCGTCGCCGGAATGTCGGTTTATTCGGTTTTGTCGTTTCCGCGAGCCTAAAACCCAGGTAACACAAGTGGTCATCGACGTTTTCGCGGAAACAGTCAAATAAATCGGAGACTCTCCGGATAAGGCCACAAGGCCGCCCATGGCAAACGCGATCGCTTTGCGGCATCTGGGTCAGGAACAACTTTTAGTGATTGGGAGCAAACAAACATGGCAAGAATGGTACATTGCATCAAATTGGGACGCGAGTTGGAAGGCATGGATTTCCCTCCTTTGCCGGGTGAATTGGGGCAGCGAATTTTCGCTAATGTCTCGAAAGAAGCCTGGGCGGGCTGGCTGCGTCAACAGACCATGCTGGTGAACGAAAACCGGCTGAATCTGGCCGATTCGCGGGCGCGTAAATATTTGATGGAGCAGGTAGAGCAGTATTTCTTTGGTAGTGGTGGCGACGCTGTGCAGGGTTATGTGCCACCCAAAGCGTGAGTAAATGATATGAAACGATGGATGATATGGTTGCTGTGTTGGGCATGCTCTGGCGTGGCGATGGCCGGTGATGTCGTCGTGCAGGACGCCTGGCTGCGCGCACCGGCGCCCGGTCAGGATGTGGCAGGCGTTTATCTGACCATCGAGTGCGCACAGGTTGCCACGTTGACCGGCGCGCAAAGCAGCGTCGCTGGCACGGTGCAACTGCATCGCATGTCGATGCAACAAGGGGTCATGCGCATGCAGCAGATAGCTGGAATCCGCTTGCCGGCGGGCCAGGCAGTGCATCTGGCGCCCGGCGGTTTGCACATCATGCTCATACACCTGAAGCAGGCATTGCACCCCGGAGACAGCGTACCTCTGGTGCTGGACGTGACTGTCGGCGACAAGGCGGAGCATGTTGATGTTCAGGCCGTCGTGCGAGGGTTTGGTGATTCACAAACCGGCAAGATGGTGCATTGACTGTGGTAAAAAAAGTCTTTATCAAGACCTTTGGCTGTCAGATGAATAGTTATGATTCGGCCAAAATGGGCGATGTGTTACGCGTTGCCGATGGCCTGGTGGCAACAGATGACCCTCAGGATGCCGATGTCATATTGTTCAACACTTGCTCGGTGCGGGAAAAGGCGCAAGAAAAAGTTTTTTCCGATTTGGGACGTGCGCGAGCACTGAAAGAGTTGCGCCCCGACCTTATCATTGGCGTGGGCGGTTGTGTGGCGAGCCAGGAAGGGGACGCCATTTTGGCGCGAGCCCCTTATGTGGATGTGGTTTTTGGGCCGCAGACGCTGCATCGTTTGCCAGAGATGATTGCCCGCCGACGCAGTACAGGACTGTCGCAATGTGACATTTCTTTTCCTGAAATGGAAAAATTCGACCATCTGCCCGTCGCGCGGGTAGATGGTGTGTCGGCGTATGTGTCGATTATGGAAGGCTGTTCCAAGTATTGCACGTTTTGCGTTGTGCCTTATACACGTGGCGAAGAAGTGTCGCGCCCATTTGAAGATGTGCTGACTGAAGTGGCCGGGTTGGTTGCGCAGGGCGTGCGTGAAATCACCTTGCTGGGGCAAAATGTCAATGCATATCGTGGCGTCCTGCCGGATGGCGAGCTGGCGGATTTTGCCTTGTTGCTGGAATATGTGCATGATATTCCCGGCATTCAACGTATCAAGTTCACGACCAGCCATCCACGGGAATGTACACCACGCATGATTGACGCATACGCGCGTTTACCCAAGCTTGCGTCATACCTGCATTTGCCCGTCCAGTCCGGATCGGATCGTATTCTGGCTGCCATGAAGCGCGGTTACACGGTACTGGAATACAAATCCATCATTCGTCGTCTGCGCGAAGTGCGGCCGGATGTCAGCATCTCTTCCGATTTCATTATCGGTTTTCCGGGAGAAACCGAGGCAGATTTTTTTGCCACGCTACGCCTGATTGAAGATGTTGGTTATGACATTTCATACTCGTTCATGTACAGCCCCAGACCGGGTACGCCAGCAGCAGATTTGCCTGACGACGTGCCGCTGGCGGAAAAACAGCGGCGTCTCCTGCTGGTGCAAAACGCGCTGGCTGCCGGTGTGGAGCAAGTGGCGCAACGCATGTTGGGCAGTGAACAGCAGGTGTTGGTGGAAAGCGTCGCCCGGCGCGACAGCCGCGAGCTGATTGGTCGTAGCGCGAACCACCGCATTGTCAATTTTGAGGGCGATGCCAGCCTGATTGGCCAGTTGGTCACCGTTCGCATTCTGGAAGCACGCACGCACCTGTTGCGTGGCGAGCGTGTTTCGTGATGCAGTTCTCGTTGACACCAGTGGACAACGTCCGCCTGGCGAATTTGTGTGGTGTACTGGAAGAAAATTTACGGCAGATTGAAAATACGCTCAATGTGCGTATTGCCCGGCGTGGTGAGCAGTTTCATGTCGAAGGTGAACGGGATGCCGGGCGCAAGACGCAGCAATTGTTGCAACGGTTTTATCGTGATGCGCAACATCCGGTCGCGGTGGAAGATATCCAGCTTGCCCTCATCGAGATGGCGCATCCGATGGAAGAGGGTGCATCGGTAGTGCTGCATACGCGGCGCAGCGATCTGCGTGGCCGTACGCCGCACCAGAACGATTATCTGGCGCAGATTCAATCCAGCGACGTGACTTTTGGCATCGGGCCTGCCGGCACCGGCAAGACCTATTTGGCCGTAGCCAGTGCGGTTGACGCATTGGAGCGCGATCTGGTCAAACGTTTGATTTTGACCCGTCCGGCAGTCGAAGCTGGTGAACGGTTGGGATTTTTGCCGGGAGACATGGCACAAAAGATTGATCCTTACCTGCGCCCGTTGTACGACGCTCTGTATGACTTGATGGGGAGCGAGAAAATGGCGCGCTTGTTCGAACGCGGGGTCATTGAGATTGCGCCGCTGGCGTACATGCGCGGACGCACATTGAATCAGGCGTTCATTATCCTTGATGAAGCACAAAACACTACTCGTGAACAGATGAAGATGTTTTTGACCCGCATCGGTTTTGGCTCGCGCGCGGTGATTACCGGTGACATGACGCAGGTTGATCTGGCGCGCCACATCAAAAGCGGGCTGCTTGACGCGAGCGAGGTGCTGCGAGATGTGCGCGGTGTGGCGTTCAGCTGGTTTGATGCCGAAGATGTGATGCGGCATCCTTTGGTTGCCCGCATCGTTCATGCATATGAACAGCGTGATGCCAATGAAGCCTGAATTACGGTTGAGTGTTCAGCACGCGGTGCGCGGCGTTGGCGCACCGTTGCGGGCGCAGATCTCACGTGCCGTTCGCATCGCGCAGGAGCGGGATGCCGAGGTCACTGTGCGCATCGTCGGCGAAGCGGAAGGTTTGACATTGAACCAGACGTTTCGTCATCAACATCATGCGACAAATGTGTTATCGTTTCCGTACGCGCAGATACCCGTGGTACAGGGTGACCTGGTGCTGTGTGCGCCGGTTGTGGCGCGTGAAGCGCAGGAACAAGGCAAGGAATTATTGGCACATTATATGCATCTCATCGTGCATGGCATGTTGCATTTACAGGGTTATGATCATGAAAATGAAATTGATGCACGAATCATGGAGCAACGCGAGATTGTGCTGGTCGCCAGACTTGGCTTTGCCAACCCCTATGGAACCACTGATTTATTCCCACATGGTCGCGACGGTGGCTTGGCGGGATGAAATGCAAGGCGCGACGCACAGTCAAGGGTTATTCTCCTCGACAAGCGGCGCAACGCGACGCATGGCGGAGTAAATCAGTGGTTCCCTATGCATTGATGGAGTAATGTCACCATGGAAGAACCTTCCAGACCGCGTTGGCTGGAGCGCCTGGCCGCCTGGCTTGGTCATGAGCCGGAAACCCGGGATGAATTGATTGAAATGCTGCAAGGCGCAGTAGACCATAATTTGCTTGATGCCGATGCCATGCTCATGATGGAAGGCGTCATTTATGTGACCGAGCAACAGGTGCGGCATATCATGGTGCCGCGGGCACAAATGGATGTGCTGGATATCAACGAACCGATGGAAAAATTGATACCAATCGTCATTGAAACCGCACATTCACGTTTTCCGGTTATTGATAAAAATCGTGATGATGTCGTCGGTATATTGCTTGCCAAGGATTTGTTGCAATATTATGCCAATACCGGGTTTCACTTGCGCGAGATGTTGCGTCCGGCCGTGTTTGTACCAGAATCGAAACGGCTGAATGTGTTGCTGAAGGAGTTTCGTGTCAGTCGTAACCATATGGCGATTGTGGTGGACGAATTTGGTGGTGTGTCCGGATTGGTGACGATTGAAGATGTGCTGGAGCAGATCGTCGGCAATATCGAAGACGAATATGATTTTGACGAAACGGAAGACAACATCATTCAGGACAAAGGCGGGCGCTATCGCATCAAGGCGGTGACGGAACTGGGGGATTTTAATGCGGTCTTTGGTACAACGTATGAAGCGGGAGATTTTGGCAGCACGATTGGCGGATTGGTGTTGCATCATTTTGGGCACATGCCCAAACGCGGTGAAGCAATTGTGTTCGATGGATTGCATTTTGAGGTGTTGCGTGCCGATAGTCGGCGTATTCATACCCTGCTGGCAGAAAAACGCAGCGGGTAATTGAAAAAGGATGGCAAAATGAAATTGAACCAGAATTTGATTGACGAAGTGAGTGGCAAATTCAGCCAAATATTGCAATCGGGACCCATAAAAGATGTGGAACAAAATCTGCGTGCCTTGATACAGAGTCTGTTGCAAAAACTGGATCTGGTCACGCGGGAAGAGTTTGATGTGCAACAGCAGGTGTTACTGCGTACCCGTGAACAGTTGCAGGCGCTGGAAGCACGGGTTGTTGCCCTGGAGCAACAGTTGGCCCCGGTGGCCACAGAAGCAGCCAGCGCCGTTACCATCGCCGTCGCTGAATAACACCATGGGCATTGCCGTGGTGCGTAGCCGCGCACTGTCGGGGATACGTGCACCCGAAGTTGTGGTGGAAGCGCATCTGGCAAATGGTTTGCCTGGTTTTACGCTGGTCGGGTTGCCGGAAACCGAAGTCAAAGAAGCCCGTGACAGAGTACGTGCTGCCATCCAGAACTCCCGGTTCGACTTTCCGGCCAGTCGAATTACGGTCAATCTCGCGCCGGCTGATTTGCCCAAAGAGTCGGGACGTTATGATTTGCCGATTGCGTTAGGGATACTCGCCGCGTCAGGGCAAATCCCGCTTGCTTCGCTGGAGGGTTATGAATTTGCCGGCGAACTGGCGCTGACGGGCGCCCTGAGGTCGGTACAGGGCGCATTGGCCATGGCCATCGGCGTGCGCGATGCCGGGCGTGGTTTTGTTCTGCCGCAGGTCAACGCGGAGGAAGCAGCGTTGATAACGGATAGTCGCGTGTATCCGGCCACGTCTTTGCTGGACGTTTGCGCTCACCTCATCGGTCGGCACACGATTGCCCCACATCAGACTTCGTCCGTACCGGCACTAACCGAACCGTGGCCAGATTTTCACGAAGTCAGAGGGCAGGCCATGACCAAACGCGCATTGGAAATTGCAGCGGTGGGCGGTCACTCGTTGCTGATGGTCGGGCCACCCGGTACGGGAAAGTCGATGCTGGCCTCTCGTATGCCCGGCATTTTACCGGATATGGATGAGCAGGAAGCGACCGAATCAGCAGCATTATTGTCGCTGGTCGGGCGTTTTGATGCCGGATTGTGGCGCAAACGTCCGTGGCGCGCCCCCCATCATACGGCGTCGGCAGTAGCATTGGTTGGCGGCGGGTCACAACCGCGACCGGGCGAAATTTCGCTGGCGCATCATGGCGTATTGTTTCTGGACGAATTGCCGGAATTTCCGCGTGCGGTGCTGGAAGTGTTGCGGCAGCCGCTGGAAACGGGGGCCATCCATATTTCGCGTGCCGCACGTCAGGTAGAGTTTCCTGCCCGCTTTCAGTTGCTGGCAGCAATGAACCCTTGTCCTTGCGGATATTTCGGCCATCCGGCCGGGCAGTGCCGTTGCACGCCCGACCAGATTGCGCGCTATCGGGGCAGATTGTCCGGCCCTTTGCTGGATCGCATCGATCTGCAGATTGAAGTGCCGGCGTTGTCCATTGACAATCTGCAACAGGCGGCTGATGGCGAATACAGCAATATTATCCGCGCGCGGGTGGTACAGGCGCGCGAGCGTCAAATGTCACGGCAAGGAATGCCAAATGCCTGGTTGGGCAGCGCGCAGATTGACGAGCACGCAATGTTGGCCGAAAAAGCCGTCGCGTTGCTGAAACAGGCGATGCAAAAGTTGAATCTGTCTGCCCGTGCGTACCACCGGATTATCAAGGTGGCGCGCAGCATTGCCGATTTGGCGAACAGCGATGTGATACTGGCTGGACACGTAGCCGAGGCGGTACAATATCGCCGCTTGCCAAACTGAATTTATTTACTTGTAACGGAGTCTGCATGTCGACCATTCATGAAGCACGAACCGGTTGGCGCGAGGAAATGCGCTCAGCGTGGCTGTATCACCGGTTGGCGGAGTGTAGCCCGCCCAATGAACAGGCGCTGTTCTTTGAACTGGCTCGTGCAGCAGAAGAACAGTCCGTATTATGGGCGCAGCAGTTGCAACAGCATGGCGAGCAACCACCAGCGAACTTCGCCCCGGATATGCGCAGCAAAATCGTGGTCGGGTTGATACGGTTACTGGGCGCGCGAACCTTGCGTCCAGTACTGTCCGCGATGAAAATTCGTGGCATGGCGATATTCAATACGCAGCCATCGCACCATGTTTTGCCGGAAAACCCGGAAGATCTGGCGCATCACCATCAAATGGACGCTGTCACCAATTTGCGGGCGGCTGTGTTTGGCGTCAATGACGGGTTGATTTCCAATGCCAGTCTGATGTTGGGTATGGTTGGCGCTACGGCGAACCAATCGCATACCATCATTTTGACCGGAATCGCCGGATTGTTGGCAGGGGCTTTTTCCATGGCGTCGGGTGAATATGTTTCTGTGCGCTCACAGCGCGAAATGTATGAATACCAGATTGGCTTGGAACGCGAAGAGTTGATGCTGTATCCAGAAGAAGAGTCTCGGGAACTGGCGATGATTTACCACGCCAAGGGCATGCCGCTGGAAGATGCGCGGCGATTTTCTTCGCAGCTTATCAGCGATCCGGAAAAGGCGCTCGACACGTTGGCGCGGGAAGAGTTGGGCATCAATCCACAGGACTTGGTATCTCCCTGGAGTGCCGCCGTGGCATCATTTTTTGCTTTTGCGGGCGGAGCATGTTTACCTTTGCTGCCCTTTCTTTATTTTTCCGGTCAAAAAGCGGTGTGGGCGACGGTGATGGTCACTGGAGTGGCATTATTTGTCATCGGAGCGGGATTGAGCCTGTTTACCGGACGGAATGCCGCCAAGAGTGGGCTGCGAATGTTGCTGATTGGTATGGCAGCAGGCGGAGCCACATATTTTATCGGCAGATTGTTTGCCTGA
>JAJYHV010000072.1 GCA_021790515.1 Pseudomonadota bacterium | reverse complement strand
ATGATTAATGTAATGATTAATGTAATGATTGAACGGTCATGCTTGTTGTCATGTTTTTCTTGCCACACAGTGGCCACACACACGGCGCATGATGTGTGGCAAGGCATATGACAGGGTCAGCCATACCATTCCTGCATCAGCCCGTCGACGCGGGCTTTCCATTCGGTTGTGGATATGATGATCCCCGGGTCGTCAGGCAAATAAAAGCTGCCCAGATACATGTGTTCTGTGTCCAGCATTGGTAGAACGTTCAACATGAGTTTGCTCAGGCTGAGGCATTGAATCGCATACCCCATATTGACGAGTTCCGGTTTGGAATCCAGCCACATGGCGGCATATTCCCATGCAGGCCAAATGTGGAGAACAGGATAATCAGGGTCCTCCCCGTCGGCGAGCCAACCTTCTGTTTGCGAGATGCTCCATGCTTCGCGCGATTCCACGATGCGCTTGACGCTGTGGTAATGGCGCCAGTCGGCGTCGAGGCGAATGATGGCTTCGATTTCTTTGTCCGGGGTGTTATACCTGTGTTCGCATGGTTGCTCGTTTTCGCTTTCATGTTGGGTGTCATCGGCAGGTTCGTGTGTCGGTTCGGTGTGAGTGATGTGTTCCTGTATGGTTTTTGCCATGATTTCCTCTCGTCAGATGGAATGACTGGTTGCGAATAAACCGGATGTTCTCCGGGCCGTCGGCCGGTTTGGCGATGCGGCATATCGCAGTACACCATGTTTGTATGGCAAAAAGATTAAGGAATTACGAATTCATTCCGCCAGATCGCTGTCGTGACCAGGTTGGAACAAATCCGAGGGTTGTTGGTGCTTTTATCAATTGTTGCCATGGCCGGATGAATGTTGGCGTGCATCACGGATGTCGGACCCCAGCGGATAAAAGCCGCTGGAATGAGTGCCATTGCCGGAGGGCCGGTTGCCGGTGTTTTGGTTTGTTTGCTGGTTTTTGTTGTTTGCATTATTGCTATTTGCATTATTGCTATTTGCATTATTTCTATTTGTATTCCATCCATTTTTATTGCCGAAAGGATAGTACCTGCTGTTGTTTGAATGGTTGTTCTGTTGGTTGTTTTGCTGGTTTCCGGCGTAGGTGTCTGCATGGCTGACTGTGCTGATGTTCAAACCGATCAAGGATGCGATGACAAGGGTAAGAAAAATCCGTTTCATGGTTGACTCCATTGGTTGCGTTGCGTTTTATTTTTGGTAATAAATGTTTTATGCCGATATAGTATAAAAACAACTTTTTATTTTGTCAATTATTAATATTAAAAATAATTAGGTCACCGGTCTTCAGGGAAGCGCTGATTCATTCCCACACGGTCGCGACGGTGGCCTGGCGGGATGAAATGCAAGGCGCGACGCGCAGTCAAGGGTTATTCTCCTTTGGGTCAGTACCCAAGAAATAGCCTTGCCAAGCGGCGCAACGCGGCAGTTCGCCCGCCAAGCCCCGTCCCGCCGTGCATGTTTTGCACGTTTTCAACGTGGCGGTTGCGGTCAAATCGGGTGCTCGCGTGTCTGCACGGCTTGGTGTCAAAGTCCCGGCTACGACCTGCGCCGTGCGCGTCGCGATCTTCCTGATTTGACCCGCAACGCGACTCATGGCGGAGTAAATCAGTGATTCCTCAGGCCGGTGGATGTTTGGTCAGGAAGGGGATGCACACTCCCTCCCTGACCGCGCCTTTAAAACCTCGCCGTTCGGCGCTCCTTCCGGCCTGAAGGCCGGGGTTTTGAACCTGCAAGGAAATAGGATAAACAACATCTTGTTGTTGTGTTGAAATCAGGATGGCATGGTCCCATATAGTGGACAGGATAAATAAACGGGAGTCATCATGCGTATTGATAAATTAACAACCCAGTTTCAGCAGGCATTGTCGGATGCACAAAGTCTGGCGGTAGGGCACGATAATCAGTATATCGAGCCTGTTCATGTGCTCGCGGCGTTGCTGGACGATGGGCAGGGTGGAGCAACCGGTCTGATTGCCAGGGCAGGAGGAAATGCGCGAGCGCTGCAGCAAGCGTTGCAGGGAGCCATGGAGCGTTTGCCGAAGGTAGAGGGGCATGGCGGTGAGGTGCAGATTTCACGTGACACGAATAATTTGTTGAATTTGACTGACAAGTCCGCGCAGAAGCGTGGTGATCAGTTTATTGCCAGTGAATTGTTTTTGTTGGCGCTGTGTGAGGATAAAGGTGAGGCAGGGCGCTTGCTCAAGCAGCATGGCGTGACTTGTCAGGCGTTGGAAGCGGCCGTCACCCAAATGCGCGGCGGCGAGCAGGTGAATAGCCCGGAAGTGGAAGGTCAGCGCGAGGCGTTGAAGAAATATACGCTGGATTTGACCGAGCGCGCCCGTGCGGGCAAGCTCGACCCGGTGATTGGTCGTGATGACGAGATTCGTCGCGCCATTCAGGTGTTGCAGCGGCGCAGTAAAAACAATCCGGTGTTAATTGGTGAACCGGGTGTGGGGAAAACGGCGATTGTCGAGGGCCTGGCACAACGTATCGTGAACGGTGAAGTGCCGGAAACGCTGAAAAACAAGCGGGTGCTGGTGCTGGATATGGCCGGATTGCTGGCGGGTGCCAAGTATCGTGGTGAGTTTGAAGAACGTCTGAAAAGTGTGCTTAAAGAGGTAGCGCAGGATGAAGGACAGATTATTCTGTTCATCGATGAGTTGCATACCATGGTTGGTGCGGGCAAGGCAGAAGGGGCAATGGACGCGGGCAATATGCTCAAACCCGCATTGGCTCGAGGCGAGTTGCATTGCATTGGTGCAACGACGCTGAACGAATACCGTCAGTATATCGAGAAGGACGCTGCGCTGGAGCGCCGTTTCCAGAAGGTGCTGGTGGATGAGCCAAGCGTGGAAGATACCGTGGCTATCTTGCGTGGGTTGCAGGAGAAATATGAGTTGCACCACGGTGTTGATATTACCGATCCGGCCATTGTCGCGGCGGCGGAGTTGAGTCACCGTTATATTACGGATCGGTTTTTGCCGGACAAGGCCATCGACCTTATCGACGAAGCGGCATCGCGTGTGCGTATGGAGATTGATTCCAAGCCGGAAGCAATGGATAAGCTTGATCGTCGCCTGATTCAGTTAAAGATTGAACGTGAAGCGGTGAAAAAGGAAAAAGACGAAGCCTCGCAGAAACGCCTGGCATTGCTGGAGGAAGAAATCCATCGGCTGGAACGCGAGTATGCCGATATGGAAGATATCTGGAAAGCAGAAAAAGCAATGGTGGCGGGTACCCAGCATATCAAGGAACAGCTCGATGCGGCGCGCATGGAAATGGAAGAGGCTCGCAGGCAGGGTAATTGGCAGCGGATGTCCGAGATTCAGTACGGACGCATTCCGCAGCTGGAAGCGCAGTTGGGTCAGGCGCAGCTGGCGGAAAGTCATGAACAGGGGCAGCCGAAACGTTTGTTGCGTACGCAAGTGGGTGCCGAGGAAATTGCTGAAGTGGTGTCGCGCGCGACCGGAATTCCGGTCGCCAAAATGATGGCGGGCGAGCGTGACAAATTATTGCACATGGAAGATGTGCTGCACGAGCGTGTCATCGGGCAACATGAAGCGGTGAGCCTGGTAGCGGATGCCATTCGCCGCTCGCGCTCCGGGTTGGCTGATCCAAACCGTCCATATGGTTCATTTTTGTTTTTGGGTCCCACTGGCGTTGGCAAGACGGAGTTATGCAAAACGCTGGCTGGTTTCCTGTTTGACAGCGAAGAACATTTGGTGCGTATCGACATGAGCGAATTCATGGAGAAACATTCGGTATCGCGTTTGATTGGTGCGCCGCCGGGTTATGTGGGATATGAGGAAGGCGGCACGTTGACTGAAGCGGTACGGCGCAAACCGTATAGTGTGATTCTGCTCGACGAGGTGGAAAAGGCGCATCCGGATGTGTTTAATGTATTGTTGCAAGTGCTGGATGACGGACGCTTGACCGATGGGCAGGGGCGTACGGTTGATTTCAAGAACACAGTTATCGTCATGACGTCGAATCTGGGATCTCACCTCATTCAGCAAATGGGTGAAGAAACCTACGAGACGATTAAAGACGCGGTAATGGGAGAAGTGAAGCAACATTTCCGGCCAGAGTTCATCAACCGTATCGATGAAGTAGTGGTATTCCATGCCTTGGGTAGTGCGCATATTCATGCCATTGCCGGTTTGCAGTTACAAGGGTTGGCACGCAGATTGAAGGCAATGGGGATGGAGTTGAAAGTCAGCCCCGCTGCACTGGATGAGTTGGCGCGCGCCGGATTTGATCCGGTATTTGGTGCGCGGCCATTGAAACGGGCAATTCAGTCACAATTGGAAAATCCGTTGGCCAAGTCAATTTTGGCGGGTAATTTTGCCGAGAAAGATACCATTCATGTTGATTTTCGTGATGGGGAAATGCGGTTCGAGCATTGATGGCAGCCCATCGTTTGGGGCGGTGGTTGGGGCGGTGGTTGGCGTTCGTCAAACCACCCCGTCGCGACCATGTGAGAATAAATCAGTGGTCCCTTGGTGACTGTTTGTTGTGGCGGGTCAGATGATTCGCCACTGTTTTTTTATCACATTACGTTGTTGCGGAATGAACAGTTGTTGAATGGTTCGCGCAGACAGGGCATGCCGGGTCACGGATCAGGCGGCTTTCGTGCCAGCGCAGGCTCAGCATGTCCAGGCTGGCTAGGCGGGAGTGCATGGTCTGGCCGATACCCATGATGAGTTTGAGTGTTTCGCTTGCCTGCGCTGTTCCAATCATGCCGACCAGTGGAGAAAATACACCGTTGCGGCTACACGTATCGTCTTCCGTGGCGTGGGGTGTGGCAGGAAACAGGCATTCGTAGCAAGGGCTGTTATCGTGACGAAAATCGAATACGGCAAGTAACCCCTCAAAACGGATGGCGGCACCCGACACCAGCGGGATACGGTGTTGTTGGCAGGCGCGGTTGAGTAGATAGCGGGTGGCAAAATTATCGCTGCAATCGACCACGACCTGGTACTGCGGGTCGATATCGGTTGCCGTGTCCAGATAGCGGCTTATAGGAGTGATGCTGATCTCCGGGTTCAGCCGGCGCAGATTGTCTGCTGCAGATTCTGCCTTGTTGCGATCAATGTCCGTTTGTCGGTGGACGATTTGCCGTTGCAGATTGGCGAGACTGACTGTGTCGCCGTCGATAATGGTGATGTATCCGACGCCGCTTGCCGCCAGATACAGCAAGACCGACGAACCCAACCCGCCTGCGCCAACGACCAGTACACGTGCGTCACTGATTGCGCGCTGCCCCGCCACATCGACTGCATCAAGCAGGATGTGGCGGCTGTAACGGGTGAGCCAGTCGTCGTTCAACGCTGGGCGGGTGCCAGAATATTGATGCCTTTGAGCAGATCCAGCGCTTGGTTGAGTTGGAAATCGTCTTTTCTGACAATCGCTTTTGGATTGGCCGCATCACCCTGTTTGCTGCTCGTTTGCTGTTTGGGCGCTTCGATGACAGGTGGTTTTTTGGCCGGCGTCGGGCTGGCGGGGTTCGGGTTGCTCAAGTGGTTTTCCAGATCGGCTTCGTGGATGTCGAGCAGGTTGTCACCATCGTTACCGCTGACCACTTTGCCCGGTTCCACGATGATATCCGGTGTGATGCCTTTGGCTTGAATCGAGCGTCCGCTCGGCGTGAAATAACGCGCCGTGGTGAGCTTGATGCCGGTGCCATTACCCAGCGGCAGTACGGTTTGCACTGAGCCTTTGCCAAACGATTGGGTACCCATGAGAACCGCGCGTTTGTGATCTTGCAAGGCACCCGACACGATTTCCGAGGCCGAAGCCGACCCGCCATTGATGAGAACGACCATCGGTACGGTTTTTACCCAGGCAGGCAGGCCAGCCAGATAATCGGTTTCATTGCCGTGCAGATAATCGTCAGGTGTGGCGGTTAGATGCATCTTGGAATCAGGTGCGCGACCGTCGGTGTATACCACCAGATCGTTGGCGGGCAGGAAGGTGGACGCGACAGCAACGGCACTGGTGAGCAGTCCGCCAGGATTATTGCGCAGGTCAAGCACCAACCCTTTGAGTGGCGCCTTGTTCTTGGCGGTCAATTTCTGAATGGCCTGCGCCAGATTCTCACCCGTACGTTCCTGGAACTGTGTGATACGGATGTAACCATAGTTGGGGTCGAGCAGCGTTGATTTGACGCTTTTTACTTTGATGATTGCGCGTATCAATTTGACGGCAAAGGGTTTGTTGACGCCTTTACGCACGATGGTCAGGGTTATCGGGGTGTCTGGTGCGCCACGCATGCGTTTGACGGCATCGTTGATGGTCATTCCTTTGACGGGGGTATCATCAATTTTGATGATGAGGTCGCCGCTCTGGATGCCGGCCTTTTGCGCTGGCGTGTCTTCGATTGGGGACACGACTTTGACGATGCCGTCTTCCATGGTGACTTCTATGCCCAAGCCACCAAACTCGCCTTGCGTGCCGTCTTCGAGCTCGCGGAATTCATCTGCGTCCATGTATTGCGAATGCGGATCAAGGCCGGACAACATGCCGTTGATGGCGTCATCGATGAGTTTTTTATCGCTGACAGGTTCGACATAGTCAGTTTTGATTTTGCCGAACACTTCACTGAATTCGCGCAGTTCACTCAATGGCAGTTGTGGCGCATTTTCATGTTCAGCGATGGCTGGTAAATAAACCGTCAGGGCAACCCCGACCATGATACCTGATAGTACAAGCCCCAGTTTCCGTAACGTGTTACGCATTTGTTTATCCTTGATCATACATGAAGCCATAAATTTATTTGTGCGGACCAAACCATCCATCCGGGTCGAATGCCTGGCTGTGGTAACGCAGTTCAAAATACAGGCCTGTTTCGCTGTTACCGCCTGTATTGCCAACACTGGCAATGACATCGCCCGCTTTTACAGTGTCTCCTGCGCGTTTATACAGGGTTTCATTGTCGCTGTACAGACTCATGTAACCATCACCATGGTCGATGATGATGAGATTTCCAAAACCACGCAACCAGTCGGAAAATACAACCTCACCCGCTGCTACGCTGACTACGGCTTGCCCGGCAGGTGCTTTGATGAAAATGCCTTTCCATAAAGTGCCGCCCGCCTCACGTGGAGTGCCGAAACGGTGAATTAGTTCCCCGCGGGTTGGCAAGAGCAGATGGCCTTTGTCGCGCATGAGACCATTCAACGATAATTTCGGCGCAGGCAGGTTCGCATATCGGGTTGCGCTTCCGGTACGGGGGTGAGCGTGTTCGTGTTGTCGTCTGTGCAGCGCT
The DNA here is from genome assembly GCA_021790515.1 of Pseudomonadota bacterium. Lineage (GTDB taxonomy): Bacteria > Pseudomonadota > Gammaproteobacteria > Burkholderiales > Sulfuriferulaceae > Sulfuriferula. The sequence continues at coordinate 2,365 of JAJYHV010000072.1, read as the reverse complement.
GCTGCATGTTCAGCGGCAGCACGTTTGGCTGCGGCACGCTTGGCTGCGGCACGGGCGAGTGCGCGCATCAATTCGGTGATGCGTTTTTCATTTTGCTCCAGTGTGCTGATGGCCTTTTGCTGGCGAGCAATCTGATTTCCCAGTTTCTGCAAAATATTCTGTCGGGTAGCGCGTTCGGCCTGCAGGTTTTTTCTTTGTTGTTCCTGCGCTTCTTTTTGCTGCTGTAATTGTGTTTGCAGTTGTTGTTTTTGCGCCGACAACCGGGTAAGCGTGTGGGTGGTATCCTGTAACTCGGCAATGGTTTGCTGACGTTGTTTTGCCAGTAGGCCGGCATATACAGTGTTACGCTGTGTGTCTTGCCAGTTGGCAGACGGCGTCGAGGGTTGGGCAAGATTCATCCAGCTCTGGCGCAGGAGAACACCTAAATTCTGCTGTTCTTGTTGCAGGCGCGATTGGGTGCTACCGATTTGATGTTGCAGGTTGTCCAGTGCGTTTTGTGTGGATTGTTGCTGTTGTTGGATATCGGCAAGTGCGCGGTTGATGTGACTGATGGATTGCTCGGATACCCGCAATGCATCAACGGCGTGTTGTTGGTCAGTTTTTGTCGCCTGCTGTTGCTGGCGCAGGGTGTTGAGTTGCTGGTGGATGTGTGCCAGCGTGGCTTTGTTGGGCGCACCTTGCGCTGTTGGTGTACAGCACAGGGCGGCCAGACCGAGAAATGGCAGTAATCGTTTCACGCGAAGTGGATTAGAGAACGTCCGGTCATTTCGGGCGGTTGCGGGAATCCCATCATCGCCAGCAGGCTGGGAGCAATGTCTTCCAATGCGCCTGTCTTCGACAGTTCTGCATGCCGCTGGCTAATGTAGAGCAGAGGGACGAGATTGGTGGTGTGTGCGGTATAGGCTTGATGGGTGGCTTCATCCATCATCAGCTCTGCATTGCCATGGTCGGCGGTGATGAGTATTTCGCCGCCGGTGGCGAGCATGGCAGGAATGACACGCCCCAGACAGGCATCCAGTGTTTCGATGGCGTGGATGGCGGCATCCAGGTTGCCGGTGTGCCCCACCATGTCGGCGTTGGCATAGTTGCAGATGATGGCGTCGAAACGGCGTTCCTGAATGGCAATCAACAGTTTTTCCGTGACTTCATTGGCGCTCATTTCTGGTTGCAGGTCATAGGTAGCGACATGTGGTGAGGCAACCAGGATGCGTTCTTCGCCTTGATAGGCAATTTCTTCACCACCATTGAAAAAGAAGGTGACATGCGGGTATTTTTCCGTTTCGGCAATACGTAATTGCTTTAATCCCAGTTTCGAAATGTATTCGCCAAAGCCGTTGCGGATGCGCTCTGGTGGAAAGGCTACCGATACGCTGAAATCATCACTGTAACCGGTGAGTGTGCAAAAATCGGATAATTGCGGGAAATGTTCGCGTGTGAACCCCGAAAATTCGGGTTCGATGAAAGCGCGGGTCAATTGGCGCGCGCGGTCGGAACGGAAGTTCATGAATACGATACTGTCGCCATCGGCCATATGTACCGGCGTATCGCCGATACGAGTGGCCTGAACGAATTCATCTGTCTCCCCTCGTGCGTAGGCCTGTTCCAGTCCGGCCAACGCATCGGGTGCACTGAATTCCGCATATCCACGGGTGATCAGATCGTAAGCAGTTTTTACTCGCGGCCAGCGGTTATCACGATCCATGGCGTAATAACGGCCAATAATGGATAGAACCTTGCCGTTGCCCAGAGCGTCAATTTTGGCTTGCAGGCGCTGCAAATATAGTGTGGCGCTTTTGGGCGGCGTATCGCGCCCATCGAGAAACATGTGCAGATAGACTTTTTTCAGCCCATGACGGGTGGCAGCTTCCAGCATGGCGTGAATGTGGTTTTCGTGGCTGTGCACTCCGCCATCAGAAAGCAATCCCAGAATATGCAGCGCTGTACCGCGTTGTTTGACTTCGTTGATGGCATGCAGAATGGCCGGGTTGGTGAAGAACGCCCCGGTTTTGATGGCCAGTTCGATGCGGGTGAATTCCTGATACACCACACGACCGGCGCCGATGTTCAGATGCCCGACCTCGGAATTGCCCATTTGCCCGGCGGGCAAGCCGACAGCAGATTCCGATGCCTGAATCAGTGTGTGTGGATAATTTTGCCAGAAGTGTGTCCAGTTGGGTTTGTTGGCTAGAGCAATGGCGTTATCGGTTCGGCATTTGCGGCAACCGAAACCATCGAGAATGATAAGTAATACTGGGGTCAATCTGCTTTCCTTCGTGTGCGGTGACTTTTTGAGCCAAGGCTAGGAGCCTGTCGGACTTGATTCGTCGTACCCGCAGGATGGCTGCGTGGTGCAGTGCAAGGCGCG
>JAJYHV010000017.1 GCA_021790515.1 Pseudomonadota bacterium | reverse complement strand
GCCAGCGTGGCGTAAATGCTTGGCCCGTCATCATCGGGTAACTGCTCCACAACCACTCATCCAGATTGGCTACCATATTGGCTCGTAACGGATTCAACACCACATATCGCGCCAATTCCGACAGATAGCTTTCCTTTTGTACCAGAATGGCTTTGTATCTCCCTTGGAAAAGATGACCAACCATTTGATGACTGCGGTTGAATTGCTGGGTATACCATCCATTGAGCTGCCGCATGCCCCGGGAAAGATTGCCGTCAACCGTTTCGAGCATCAGGTGATAATGGTTCGTCATCTGGCAGAAGGCATGCACTCGCCAATTGAACCGATTACATACCTTACCCAAGATATCAAGCCAAACTTGACGATCTTCATCAGTCAAAAAAATGTCCTCCCGACGATCGCCTCGTGAGGTGACGTGGTAAATCGCGCCAGGATATTCTATTCTGAGTGGTCTCGCCATGAGGCTCAGAATACCATAAATGTTGAAATGTTAGAACTGACCCCTTTTGCTGTCCTTTTGCTGTCGGCTGGCATATGCCACAAGTTGATCGGTTGTTTGACTTGCGCCATGCGTCAAATCTCAACCAGATTGAAGCCGCTGCCAATGTCCTTGGCAAGCACATTTACGTTCAAATCGCTTGAACATACGGGCACCAATGAGGGTATCGTTCCGCGCTGCGGCGGAAAAGCCGCGCCAATGCTGGGAGTTCTGTAGCCGCCCCAGTATTGGATGATGCAGATGACAGGGGCGGCATTTCAGACTCAAGCAAAACCTGTCGCCAGGCTCGCCGACCCCATGAGCCACACCCCTGTCAGAGAAATATGCCTCGCTTTCTGTTGACAGTCGTCATCTACAAATTCAATGGTAGACCCCGTTGATTTTGACCCCGTTGATTTCTATTTTATGAAACATTTTTTACAAATGGCTTGACGGCTTGGGCGAGTTTGGGTTTACTAGAACGATGCCTGATCTGTCATGATGAGATACGCCAACAATGATGACCGATCATAATAATAAAGTGGGAGTGCAGACTCTGAAAGGACTGTTACCCCTGTTCAAAGGTCTCCCTCTGTCAAGGAGAAAATGGAAGATGAGTGATCGAATGTATCGAACATTTCTGGGCGTTTTTTTGCTGGTATCTCTGGTTTTCGATCTGAACTGGATGATGTATGGCCTGATTGCCATGCTGATATTTGAGGGATTGACCAATTGGAGGGTACCCATTCTGCTCAGCAAGCTGTTTCCCAAAGTATTTCCCTTAAAACCTTGCGCGTTCCATCCATACAAAATACATCACCAATTTGAGGCTGAGCGGGCATGGCGTCTTCTGGTTGGTGCCTTGTTGCTGGTGACGTACGTGTTCAACTTATGGTTCGTGCCCTGGTTCATGGCGTTTGCCATACTCGGGGCCGGCGCAAGCGGAATCTGTCCGGCGGCTTTCAGTCTCAAGCGCATTGGCTTCAAGTAACCGGTATGTCTGTGCAACAGAATTTGCCGGAGATTGCCAGCAATCTCCCCACCAGAATATCCGGGATCGTTTTTTGGGGCACGATGCTGATCGGGTTGCTGATTGCTTTTGTTATCCTGAAAGATAAGGAAAACGAGCTCACGGCGCAATATCACGACAATGCAAAAATTCTTCAAACCGTCATACTGAAATCGCTCGAATATTCCACCAGTCCTGATTTCAATGGTACGACACGTCGTGACATGGAGCATAACCTGAAGCCGTTTCGCGACATCATTCAGTACAATGCCATTGAACTTCGGCGTGATAATAAGACGCTCCTGTTTGGGCGCAAGGTTGCGAATGAGGATGCCATTACAACCAGACTGGACATTTATCCCTTTTATCCGAAGATGTTACCTTATCGGGTTGAAACGTCGATTTATTTCCCCAGCCTGCAAAAGGTGATCTCGACCTACCGCAAATGGATTCTGCTTTCCATTGCATCACTGATGATGTTGTTCGGTCTGATCCTGCAGTTTATTTTACAGCGCTTGCTGACTCGGCCGTTTTCCCGCATGGTACATACTGCGCAGCAATTTGCCGACGGTGACTCCACGGCACGGTTCGACGAGAACCGTAATGATGAATTCGGTTTTTTGTCAAAATTCATCAACCGTGCGCTTGACAGCAGCGCACGGCAATATACCGAGCTGATGGACGCACTGGAGCGCGCGACCGAATCCGAATCGGCGTTGTTTGCCGAGAAAGAGCGCATGGCTGTAACATTGAACTCCTTATCGGAAGCGGTGATTTCCACTAATGCGCGGGGGGTGGTGGATTATCTGAATCCCATGGCGGAAAGAATGACCGGCTGGTCCTTGCGGGAGGCGCGCGGGCGGCAGGTGGCGACCGTGGTGACTGTCATTGATGAATTCAATCATCTCCCCTTGGTAGATGCAGCAACGGTATGCCTGCAACAGAATCAATCTGTGCACATGATCGAAAATTCTGCCCTGCTGTTGCGCGATGATCGCCTGATTTCAGTTGATATGTCGGCTGCTCCGATGCGTAATGGCAAGGGGGACGTGGTGGGCGCCGTCATGGTGTGTTCGGACGTCAGTCATACACGCAGATTATCGACGCAGTTGTCATACCAGGTCAGTCATGACTCACTAACCAATCTGGCAAACCGCAGCGCCTTCGAACGGCGGCTTACCGGATTGCTGGATGATATTCGTATGTCGGACACGCATGCGTTGCTTTACATCGATCTGGATCAGTTCAAGGTGGTCAACGATACTTGCGGTCACACCGCTGGTGATGAATTATTGCGCCAGCTGGCGCAAGTATTGCTGGAGTGCATCCGCCATACCGACGTACTTGCCCGGTTGGGTGGTGACGAGTTTGGCATTTTGCTCATCAATTGCGAGCTGGATTGTGCGATTGAAATCGCTGAGAAAATACGCCAGGCGGTGAAAGATTTCCGTTTCTCCTGGATTGGCAACGTATTTGAAATCGGTGCCAGTATTGGCGTGATTGAAATCAATGCCGACAATCTGAATGCATCGACCATCATGAGTTCGGCTGATCTGGCGTGTTATGCAGCCAAGGACAATGGCCGCAACCGGGTGCATGTTTATGAAAAAACGGATGATGCCTTGTTGCAGCGTCATGGCGAAATGCACTGGATTGCCCTCATCACCCAAGCACTGGAGGAAGGTCGGTTTGTGTTATATCGGCAGCCGATCTGCGAACTGTCCGGCGAACAACCGCAGGTGCACCATTGGGAAATTCTGCTGCGGATGAAAGACAATCAGGGTGCGGTGATTCTGCCCAACCAGTTCATTCCTGCTGCCGAACGTTACAACAAAATGCAGGGTATCGATCGTTGGGTGATCCACAGCGTGTTCGCAGCGCTGGCTAATGGGGCGTTTGTGTCGGCAACAGATACCAGACCCATGCTGGCGATTAATCTCTCCGGTGCCACACTCGGGGACGAAAGTGCGCTGGACTTCATCCGTGAAACCGGCAAGCAGTTTGGCACGGATTTTAGCCAGATATGTTTTGAGATCACCGAAACAGTAGCGATCAGCAGCCTGAGCAAGGCCACAAATTTTATCAGGGAGTTGAAGCGGCTTGGTTGTCAGTTCTCGTTGGATGATTTTGGCAGCGGACTGAGTTCGTTCAGCTATCTGAAAAATTTATCTGTCGATTTCATCAAGATCGATGGCAGTTTCGTCAAGGATATGGTATCTGACCCGATAGACCGTGCGATGGTGGATGCCATTACCGAGATCGGCCATGTCATGAAAATCAAGACCATCGCCGAATGGGTGGAAAATGAAGCAACGCTGACTCTGCTAAAAGCGATGGGCGTTGATTTTGTACAAGGATATTATCTCGGCCGACCAACCGAGGTTGATGTTCATCCGGTCCGAAATAACGAAGTCAGATGATAATCCCCCTGCAAAGATCACGACCCGATCCGGTCGTACACGACTCAGATCATACAACAGTTCAGTGACCTCAATTGCCAGAATCCCGCTGATTTATTCAGATGTTTCTATAAAATATTTCTACGAAATTTCATAAAATCGTCAATTCATCTATTTGATTCTAATGATATTCTTCTCGTGGAAGAAGAATAAAACCTGATAAAAAGGTGAACTTTTTATCACAATGCTTATCCAATTTTTCTCTGGTGCCAATTGGTATTTCGCCTCTTTTCACTAGTCTACATTTGAATTCGACATCAGCTTTTTCTTTTTTCGCCAGATTTTTTAGATTTAATTGCACAGACCGAATACAAATGACATCCCGAAACATCGTCTGCTTAGCGATGTCATACGGGTTTCATTTGTGGATTAAATATAAAACCGGAGTGAGAACGATATGTATTTACCTGCAATCGAAATGATCAAGGATATAAACTTTTTTCAATGGAGATGCTAGAAAATGTCTGCTAATAGTGAAGTCGTTCCAACGCTCCACCCAGGAGCAGCATTGCGTAAAGAAATTCAGAGCGGTCAGTTTGTGGCGCCTTTTATCGGTATCTTCGACGCCTTTTCCGCAACAGTCGCCTCGCAGCACTCCACCAATTTGTTTTACAGCGGTTTCGGCTTTGCCGCAAGCCACTATGGTTTGCCAGACCTTGGCTACATCGCATGGAGCGATATGGTGCAGGCAGCATGGCGTATCCGTCAGATACTTCCCGAACATAAGTTGTTGGTAGATATTGACGATGGCTACGTGGATGCATCGGTTGCGTGTCATGTCAGCACCCAGCTTGAACGCATGGGTGTGGCGATGATTATGCTTGAAGATCAAAAACGTCCGCGTCGTTGCGGGCACTTCGATGGCAAGATTCTGCTGCCACTCGAAGAGTACATGGAAAAACTGGAAATGGTTCTTGCACAGCGCACTGATTTGTGTGTGCTGGCGCGTACCGACGCTGTCGGCGAAGAAATCTACCGGCGTGTAGAACGTATTTCCATGACCGATGCCGATGTGATTCTGGTCGATGGGATACGCTCCATCGAAACGCTGCGTGAGGTGCGCAAAATTACCGACAAACCCTTGCTGTTCAATCAAATCGCCGGAGGCAAAAGTCCTCGTGTCGCCTTGTCCGAGTTGATGGAAGCTGGAGCAACGTTGGTTCTGTATTCCACACCCTGCCTTTTTGCCGCACAAACGGCGATGAACGACTCCCTGTCTGCCATTTTTTCCAATGATGGGCGTTTACCCGACACGGCCTATGGACATTCGGTCGGCGTGACGGAGTGCAGTACGCTCTTACAAAAAAACATGGATCTCCACTTACCGGAAGGCAATACAGTAAAACTGAAAAGGGCGTGACAATGTTGCTTCATCTGCTTGTTTACCTCGTAACCGGTAGCGCAGCGGGTTACCTTGCGGGGTTATTTGGCGTCGGCGGAGGTATCATCATTGTGCCGGTATTGGTTATCCTGTTCAAGGCAACAGGTATTTCATCAACAGTCATCATGCCCTTGTCCATAGGCACATCAATGGCTGTCGTGTCCGTCACGTCCCTGTTGGGCGCGCGCGCTCATTATGCCAATGCCAACGTGGACTGGACAAAAGCAAAACTGTTGTTGCCCATGGTTTTGCTCGGCGTGGTCGCCGGCGCTTTGATTGGATCGTATATTGCGCACGACGCTCTGATTTGGTGTGTTATCGCCTTTGAATTAAGCGTGGCCACATTATTCCTTGTTCAAGTTCTACGCAAGGATGGGCACCACGAGGGTGCTGTCCCGAAAAATTCATTGCCCCACATCATGATGCTCGGTATTTCCAGTGTCTTGGGTTTGATATCAAGTGTGGTTGGAATCGCTGGGGGCACCTTGTTTGTGCCATTTTTAAGTTTCTGTGGTGTTGGCATGCGCAAAGCCATCGGCACCGCAACAGCTTTGGGGGCGCCCCTTAGTCTGGTCGCTGCTCTTGTCTACCTGTTAACCGGTTTGTCGGGACACAAACCATTGCCTTCGTATTCGATGGGGTACATCTATTTCCCTGCCTTTTTAGGGTGTGTGACCGGAGGAATCTGGACCACAAAACATGGCGCCTCGCTTGGCTTGAAATTCAATCTGCGCTGGCTGAAATTGGTCTTCGCGTTGATTTTGTTGGGCGCTGCAGGAAAAATGCTGTTCCTTTAAAAAAACAGGCCACCCTCACGACCATGCGTGAGTACATGTGGAAATAGATAAGCGCTACCCCAAACCATGGCTGCTCGGTTGCACTCAGGAAAACTTTCAATGACATATGCCCGCATCATCATCCTGACATCGCTTGCCATGGTTGCTTTCGCAGGGAATTCGCTGCTCTGTCGGGTCGCTCTCAGGCATACCAGCATCGACGCGGCCAGCTTCACTACGATTCGCTTGATCTCCGGTGCTGCGATGCTTTGGCTGGTCGTGCGGATAAGGCGCGGCACATATGCCGGTAGAGGTAACTGGCTATCGGCATCGGCATTGTTTGTTTATGCCGCCGGATTTTCTTTTGCCTACATGAGCCTGCCTGCGGCAACCGGCGCGCTGCTGCTCTTTGGCGCTGTCCAGGCGACGATGATCGGTTATGGCATTCGGGCGGGAGAACGGCTGCTTAAACTGCAACTTGTCGGCCTTATACTCGCGCTCGGCGGGGTAGTTGGTCTGTTGTTGCCCGGGATCTCGGCGCCCCCGCTGTATGGTTCCGTCTTGATGTTGGGCGCCGGTATGGCATGGGGCATTTATTCCTTGCGTGGGAAAGGCGCGGACGACCCTGTCAGCGTAACGGCGGGGAACTTTTTGCGCGCTGTTCCGATCGCAGCGGCATTGAGCCTGCTGACGTTAAAAGAATCTTCACTGGATATGGCTGGTTTCTGGTACGCGGCATCGTCGGGCGCACTGGCGTCCGGAATAGGTTATGCCATTTGGTACGCCGTCTTGCCTTCGTTGAAAGCCACCAATGCCGCAACGGTGCAGCTTAGCGTCCCGGTCATAGCAGCCTTGGGTGCCGCCGTTATTCTGGGTGAACCGATAACCCTGCGTTTAGTATTGGCGTCAACCGCCATTCTCGGTGGAATTGCGCTGACAATTCTGGAGAAACAACATGCCAAGAACACCCAACCAATTACTCCGGCGAACCGCCTGTAAGCAGGCGGCCTATTATTCCTGCCGTTCTGGAACCCCCCTGACTGCCCGATCAATTCGTGCAAACAGCGCACCATACCCGGCCACCAGCTGCTTGCGGCGGCGATCCAGAAAAACAACACGGTAATTATGATGGTCATTCAGGATGACGAGGTGGTTTGACTTCTGCAGGTTCAGCGGGGTTCGTCGTGAGACTTGCCACTTTGGGTGGCAGGAAGAACTCGTGCGGGTGTCTGAATAAGCGTCGGAACAAACTGGCAAACAGGGAACGCCATTGCGCAAAAGACACCTGGCGGGCGCGCAGGGCGATGGTCAGGGCCAAGGCGAAGCTGACGGCAAGGTTGGTCACACCGATCGCAGCGATGCCGACCACCGACCAGACGACCATCTTCCATGTCATGTGGAAATTAAAAGCAACCAGCGCATAACCGACATAAGCCGATGAGAAGGCGATGTGACGAATGTCGAGCGGTAAGCCAAACAGGGTGCCTATGGCAGTCACGCCGCCCAGCATGAAGCCAAAATAGAAATTTCCAGCCAGCGCGCCAAGATTGTTTTCCACATAGTCGACGAATTGACGCTGCCGCACGGCACCCAGCACCCGACGCAACCATTTAAGCTGCAACAACCGCTCGGGGATCTTGTTGTATGCGCCGAGGTTATCGTAATAACCGGCAATCAACCCTGACAGAAACAGGCACACACCCGCAATGGCTGCATACGCAATGGCGCCGCTATACAGTGGATTGATGCCGTCCATCAAATGACGGGCTTCGTCGACACTGATGAATGACGATCGCGTGACCAGCGACACGACAAAACCCAAAAAGACCGACATTGGAATGGCAATGCTGACATTGCCAAGTATGGCCGCCATTTGACTTCGCACCATTTGCGCAATCAAGGTGGTCAAGTTTTCCAGGTCTCGCTGCCGCCCTTTGCCGTCACCGATACTGGCGGCAATCGTCGCGGCGGTCATCGCCGGTTGCTTGGTTGCCACAGTAAAGCCCAAAAAATGTATGAACACAAAGCCCAAGCCGTAATTCAGGCAAATCAGCAAATCTTTCGTCAACGGCGGCAAGATCTGATTGCCAACCATCAGTTTGAGCATGGCCATGATCGCGATCACGAAACCCGCCCCCAGTGCGGAGCGCCACATCTCAAAATATTCGAATCGTGTGGTTGCAATATAATGCTCGCCGACACGACTGGTGTTTTCCGTCACCCTGAGCGCCAGCAGGCCAATACTTTGATTCCAGTGCTGGCCAAGATCATTCTTGCCGCATTCGGCTTGAACCAAGGTCTTGAAGAGCGTCACCATCGGTGCATAATCATCTTGTCCGAGACGATGTTTCCGCGCCGATTCAAGCACGGCCAGCAACTGGGAAAAGCGCTCCAGATGCTGCTGCAGGCGCTGCAGTACGAAGGTCAACCGTATACTGGTGCCACCATGCGTGGCACGACGGTGAATACGCTGAATCACAGCGCCGCACTGATCGAGCAATACACCCAGATGCCGGTCATCCTCGCAAGATTCTTCACTGTCACGCCACCAGCGTTCGCAACCCTTCAGATAAATCAGCGATTCAGTATTCAGCGCCAGAAAAGGAGATTCGACATCCTCGATACGCGGCTCCAATCGAACCAGTTCCGGTTCAAGGCCAATGGCTGCGATGTGATAGGACAGCACCCGGAGCGCGCGGGTCACCTGTATTACTGCCGGCGGGATTTCCGCCGAGGGCGGATCCTCATCGAAACGCAATGCCTCAAGCAGATCAACCCAGGCGTCATCGGCAACCAGGCTCACCCACACTGCATCGCTGGAGCGATCAAACAACTGGGTAAGCAAATCCTTCATGCGCGAAGGATCAACCACCTCAGGCAGAATTTTGTGCGAAACGCGCCGCGCGATCTCCGAAAAAAATCCCGTATTCGGCAGGATGCCGGTGGACGCATACATCGACACCTGCTCCAGTTCGGCAAACGCACGCATCAGGCTCGCACGCAGGCGAGCGCGAAAATCCGCGTGTTGCGACAACAAATAACACAGAGCATAAATCGCGCGCGTGGCCTCCTCTCCACGACCGGGATAAGGAGCCCGAATCAGCGCGACCAGATCGGCGAGCAACCGCCGGAAATCTTGCGCCGGATCCTCCCAACGCTTCAACATATCTTCCATGGACATGGTCATTCGAATGACACCCCATGCAAAAGTTCCTTATTTTTTGCCCAAATGTCACTCGGTCAACACGTGTCGAGAAATCGTGGGTCAACCCCCATATCGTCCTTGATTATCATTCTACTATTGTTCTTGCCCATGATTGTTTTCTTGAAGTGAATAAAATGATTGGCTAAGATGCAACTGACCGAGTGCTGTTGCAAAACTCCCGCAGCCTGGAAACCATCAGCCTCAAACTGGTGTCCTGAATAATGGAGGGAAACCTCTATGGAAGCGCTGATTAACTCCCACACCGTCGCGACCGTGTGGGAGTTAATCAGCGCTTCCCTAACCCGGAGAATCTTGGGGCAGAACGTCATCCCTGCCATAGAACTTTACGCCACGGATGATTTTTCCTCGTCCTTGGCTCAGACGATAGCGGTTGCTGTCGCGCAAGGAATATACGCAAC
>JAJYHV010000071.1 GCA_021790515.1 Pseudomonadota bacterium | reverse complement strand
AATCATGGTTATTGGCATTCGCGGCGCTAACCGCTCTACCTCTGGCACAAGCCGCCCCCGTTGAATTTCGCCTGGACAACGGGTTGCAAGTCATCGTACAGGAAGACCACCGTTCCGCCGTCGTCGTAAGCCAGCTCTGGTATCGGGTGGGCAGCATGGACGAAGTCAATGGCACCACCGGCATTTCGCACATGCTCGAACACATGATGTTCAAAGGCACCAAGGACGTTCCTGAAGGACAGTTCTCCAAGATCATCGCCGCCGCCGGTGGACGTGAAAACGCCTTCACCAATGAAGATTACACTGTTTATTTTGAACAGCTGCAAAAAAATCGTCTGGCGCTGGCATTCAAACTGGAAGCCGACCGCATGCATAACCTGCTGCTGAATGACGCTTCTTTTCGCAAGGAAAATCAGGTCGTGCGCGAAGAACGGCGTATGCGCACGGAAGACCAGCCAGAAGCGCTGGTATATGAACAATTGATGGCAACCACTTTCGAGGCCACCCCTGAACGTCGCCCGGTCATCGGCTGGATGAACGACATCGAAAACATGACTGTCAACGATGTACGCGACTGGTATCAACGCTGGTACGCTCCCAACAACGCCACGCTGGTCGTCGTCGGTGACGTCAAACCGGAAGAAGTTCGCGCGCTGGCGCAGCGCTGGTTTGGCGGCATCCCTGCCAAACCTTTGCCGGTACGCAAACCACAAATCGAACCGCCACAAATCGGCATCAAACGCATTCATGTCAAGGCACCGGCCAAAACACCCTATATCCTGATGGCGTGGCACGTCCCTACCCTGCACAATGAAAATGATTGGCAACCATACGCCCTCACGGTACTGGCAGGCGTGCTGGACGGTAATTCCGGCGCGCGCCTGGGCAAAAACATCATTCGGGAACAACGCATCGCCAGCGAGGCAAGCGCCGAATACGACCTGTTGGGCCGTGGCCCGGGTCTGTTCATGCTCGACGGCACCCCCGTACAAAACAAAACCACGCAGGATCTGGAGGCTGCGCTACACACCCAGGTACAGGACATTGCCGAACACGGCATTTCGATGGCCGAACTGGCGCGCGTCAAGGCACAAGTCGTCGCTGCAACGGTGTATCAGCGTGACTCGATGTTTTATCAAGGCATGCTTTTGGGCGAATATGTCAGCGAAGGCCTGCCGCCTGGCGCCGTCGCCGACGAAGTCAACCACATCAACGCCATCACTGCTGCCCAGGTGCAGGACGTGGCGCGCCAATACTTCCATGACGACAACCTGACCGTTGCCGTCCTCGATCCGCAACCGTGGGATGCCAAACAGGCACAACCCGCCGTCGACGTCCACAGCCTGCGATAAGGAATACCCCCATGTCGAAAATCACCCTGTTTCTCGCCCTGTTCAGTTTCACCCAACTGGCATCCGCCGCGCTACCGGTCCAACACTGGCAGCTACCCAATGGCGCGCAGGTCTATTTCATTGAAGACCACGATTTGCCTATGATTGATGTCAGCGTTGATTTTCCTGCCGGCAGTGCTTACGACCCCACCGGTCAGGATGGACTGGCAAGCCTGACCCAACGTCTGCTCGATCAGGGGGCAGGCAAACTGAGCGACGTGCAGATCGCCGACACGCTGGCGGACACAGGTGCGCAACTGGGCGGCCACTTTGATGCAGACCGGGCCGGTCTTACCCTGCGCAGCCTGAGCGAACCGGAGCAAGAGCGAACTTCGCTGAACATATTCGCCAGTCTGCTTGCCCAGCCCAGCTTTGACCCCGCTGTGACCGACCGGGAAAAGGCGCGTGTCGTCGATGCGCTGAAAACGGCAGATGGCGAACCGCAAACGCTGGCCGCAGTTGCCTTTCAGCGCGCCATTTTTGGCCAACATCCTTACGCACACCGTGAAAGTGGCGAAATTGCCACGGTCAGCAAACTAAGCGCCGACGATCTGCGCGCATTCTGGCGCAGCCATTACAACGCCTCTCACGCCGTCATCGCGCTGGTCGGCGATATGACGCGTACACAAGCCGACCAGATAGCCAACAACCTGACCATCGGACTGCCTGACTCGCGTTTCGCTGCCAACACCGCCATCCCTCCCGTACCGGCACTGACCGCCGCCAGCGAAAAAACCATTGTTTTTCCTTCCAAGCAAAGTCAGATTTTTATTGGTCAGCCCGGTGTTGCGCGAGGCGATCCGGATTACTTTGCCCTGTACACAGGCAACTACGTTCTGGGTGGCGGCGGTTTCGACTCGCGTCTCATGAACGACGTCCGACAGAAACATGGTCTGGCTTACAGCGTCTACAGCTACTTCCTGCCCATGCGGGAAGCCGGCCCGTTTGAAATCGGATTACAGACCCGCACTGCCGCCACCCAACAGGCGCTTGCCGTAGTACACCAGACAGTGTCTGATTTCATGACAAAAGGTGTCACCGCTGCGGAACTCACACAAGCCAAAAACAGCATCATCGGCGGCTTTCCTCTGCGCATCGACAGCAACCAGAAGTTGCTCGAATATCTGGCAGTCATTGGCTTTTATCAATTGCCCACCGACTACCTGGACACGTTCACCCAACGCGTTGCGCAAGTCACACAGGCACAAATACACCAGGCATTTCTTGCCCACATTCAACCTTCCCGCATGGTCACAGTCATCGTCGGCCAGCCTTCCGCCTTCCAACCATGAAACAGCGTGAGCAGACTGTCCGTCTGATTGGCGGCCAGTGGCGCCGCCGTCTGCTGCGCTTTCCTGCCCTGGAAGGTTTGCGTCCGACGCCCGATATGGCACGCGAACGTCTGTTCAACTGGTTAGGACAAGATCTCGATGGCTGGCGCTGTCTGGATATTTTTGCCGGTAGCGGCGCATTGGGTTTCGAAGCCGCTTCGCGCGGCGCGACATATACCGTGTTGCTGGAACAAAACCGTATCGCCTGCCAAGCGTTACAAACCAACCGCAGCCAGCTTGCTGCCACGCAAACTGAAATCATCTGCACTGACGCGCTGACGTGGCTACGCCAGCCAACCACGCCATCCGCACTTTTTGATCTGGCCTTCATCGATCCGCCCTATACCAGCGCACTGCAATCCGAAGCCCTGAAATACTTACCTGCACACCTGTCTGCCAGCGGCGTCGTTTATCTTGAGCACGGCGGCAGCTTTACCCTGCCTGCCGGATGGACGGTCCGGCGCGAAGGCCGCAATGGACGCGCACATTATCTGCTTATCGAACAGGAAACCTCATGACACATCTTTCCGACCTTGCCATTTATCCAGGCACCTTTGATCCGGTCACCTGCGGGCATGAAGATTTGGTGCGCCGTGCCTCCCGTATAGTCAAACGTATCATTGTCGCTGTCGCCGTCGGCGGCCACAAACAACCATTTTTCACGCTTGACGAACGGGTCGACATGGCAAAAGCCGTCTTTGCCGACATGCCAAACGTCGAAATCATGGGATTTTCCGGGTTATTGATGAATTTCATGGCAACCCATCATGCCCACATCGTCCTGCGCGGTCTGCGCGCCGTTTCGGATTTTGAATATGAATTCCAGCTTGCCGGCATGAATCGCAAGCTGGATCCGAATGTTGAAACCATCTTCATGACGCCGGCAGAACAGTATATGTTCATCTCCGCCAGCATGGTACGCGAAATTGCTTTTCTGGGCGGCGACATCAGCACCTTCGTTCATCCCTGTGTTGCAGCAGGTTTGCAACAAAAAATTACCACACATCGGCAATCAGACACTAAAAACCGGTAAAATGGCGGTCTGTCCTGTACCAACCTTAAACAAGGGAGATTCATTGTGTCACTCATGATTACCGACGAATGCATCAATTGTGATGTGTGCGAACCCGAATGCCCCAACGAGGCAATTTCACAAGGCGAGACCATTTATCAGATCGACCCCAACAAGTGTACCGAATGCATCGGCCATTATGACACGCCGCAATGTGTTGAAGTCTGTCCGGTCGACTGCATCATTACTGGCGTAGAGGAAACCGAAGAGCAACTGACTGCGCGTTACCAGCATCTTACCGGGCAAGTTTAAACGCCTTGGAAAACGTTTTACAGATCAAGCGGGTATATCAGGCGGCATCGCCGGAAGATGGCTTCCGGATTTTGGTTGATCGCCTGTGGCCGCGCGGACTGAGCAAAGCCACCGCACAAATCGATCTCTGGTTAAAAAATATTGCGCCAAGCACAACGTTACGTCTCTGGTTTGGCCACGATCCGGCACGCTGGCAAACATTTCGGCAGAACTATATCGCTGAACTGGAACAACACCCTGCCGACACAGAACAAATGCAAGCGTTACTGAAACAGCATCAGCGGGTTACCATGTTATATGCTGCAAAAGACGATAAACACAACCACGCGGTCGTTCTGCTGGCGTACCTGAACGAACACAACCCGACATAAATCACCGCATGAACCCAACTCGACACGCCATGACACCCAGCAGTCTCTACATCGCAACAGCGGATATTGTCGCCGCCATACGACGCTACCCGCTGATAGGCATGTTAGGTTGGCAAGATATCCAGCAACGTTACCGGCGTTCGGCACTCGGCCCGTTCTGGCTGACTCTCAGCATGGGTATCATGATTGCCACCATTGGCGTGGTTTTCAGCCGGATTTTTCATTCCCCGATGAAAGAGTTTTTGCCATATCTGTCTATTGGCATGATTTTTTGGGGATTTTTTTCTGTCACCATCAGCGAGGGCTGTATGGGATTCATCAATTCGGAAGGCATCATCAAACAGCTACCAATTCCATTGTTTGTGCACATCATGCGCACAGTATGGCGCAACACCCTTATTTTCATGCACAATATCGTCATTGTACCCATCGTTTATCTGATTGTCGGTAAATCAGTGGGTTGGGTAGCGCTCTTGAGCATCCCGGGCTTCGCTCTGGCAGCAGTCAACCTCATCTGGATGGCGCTATTTTTAGGCACCCTGTGCGCTCGCTACCGCGACTTGCCACAAATGATCGCCAGCCTCCTGCAAGTCCTGTTCTACCTGACTCCCGTGATGTGGATACCCGGCTCCCTGTCACAGCGTGCCGGTTTCTGGCTGGTACAACTCAACCCTGTCTACCATCTGTTGCAGATCGTACGCGCCCCATTGCTCGGGCAAATGCCCAGCGCAGTCAACTGGGGTGTTACCGCCATCATGGCAGTCACAGGTTGGGCAATCACTTTATGGTTTTATGGCCGTTACCAGCGCCGCATTCCTTACTGGCTGTGATGTTGGTTGTGATTTAACGGTGTCATCGCGACATGATGCCGAAACCGATATTCACCAAACAGTGCAAATCCATCCTTATGCCGCATCAAAAACGTGCGTTTGTCACGCAACCAACATGCGGAAAAAAATGTCGGCAGAAATAAAATAATATAAAAACAAAGCATTATGTTGAAAATGAACCATCCTTGTTTTTGGCACACTTTCTGCTAGATATCAAGCGAGAAAACATCACTCGTCCGTCACAGGAGATGATCATGAGACAACGCAAATGGTACATCGTCGCCACCGTGTCGATGCTGACAACAGCTATTTCCATCACTGGCGTCACCACATGGTACACACAACATACAGAAGACAGTTCTCTATTTGCTGCCGTCAACGCCATCAGCACATTCGCGACAAATGTCGTCGACGGCGATGTCCTGCAAGCCAATCCTGCCGGCACACCTGATGGCACGGATTGAATATCTTCCTTAGCTATCTGGCGGCTGGACGCGATATCGGAGATGGCCGGTTGGGCCTGAATGGCCGGTTTAGCCCATTTCCCGGCTCCGCGTGGGGGGGGATGTTTCCCTGCCCCCACCAGGGCGTCCAGCCTATTGGTTGCATCAGCCAACCGCCGCCGTCTTCCCAGTAAGGTACGCCGCCAGATTGGTTTTGTTGCGCCGTCAGCAAATTTTGTTGCTGCTGGATAAGAACCTGCTGCTGAAACAACAGGCTCTGCTGAGCGGATTGCTGTTGATGCTGTTCCGCCAACGCCTGCTGTTCACGCTCGCGCTCACGTGCTTTTTTGCGCATCAATCGCTCTTCTTGCTGTCGCTGCAACCGCTGACGCTGCTCAAGCAAAGGCTGTAAACGTTCGGCCTGCATTTCCCTTTGCTGAACGAATGGATTCGCCTGCTGATGGCTCATATCATCACTGTCGGCATCCAGCCTTGCCTGCGCCGCATCCACCGTCTGCCGGAGTTCACGCAAAGTGCGCGCGCCCACACCACGCCGCTTTCCATCTTCCAGTTTCTGTCGATCCAGACGCAGCAACTGCTGATCAATCTGATATTGTTGGAACAACGCCTCGCTCGACTGCATTTGTTGCAAGGCAGCATGCTGTTCAACGGACAAATCCACCGCATCATCCGCGAATGCCGGCGCAACAGATGCGAACAAACACCAACAGATCAAACCAACACTGCTTCCCGTTTCCATTGACCGCTACCCCCTGACTATCGCTCGAACCCTCGCCACATACACTCACTCAATTGAAGACACCGGCACGCCAACGACATTGCCCGTTTGCCGCAGGACAAAACTGGTTTGTACCCCGGATACACCGGGAATGCGGGTAATATGTTGCAACAACAGGATCTGATACGCATCCATGTCCCGCACCACCGCCCTCAATTGATAATCTGCTGTCTGACCGGTAATCAGCAGACATTCGACGATTTCGGGTATGTCACTGATCGCGGCCTCAAATTGGGCAAAACGTTCCGGCGTGTGCCGATCCATAACCACATGAATCAACGCGGTCAGCGTGAGCCCAAGCCGGCGCGGATCAAGCTTTGCGTGATACCCGCTGATGATACCGGCCTCTTCCAGCGCCCGTACCCTGCGCAAGCAGGGTGACGGCGACAGCCCGATATGCTCGGCTAGTTCCTGATTACTCATACGGCCATCCTTTTGCAATAACTGCAGCAGGTTCCGATCGTAACGATCCATTTCCATCACAAATATGAAAAAGAAAAATATTGGCATATTATTGCTTTATTTAATTATTAACGCAACAAAATTGCGATATATTTCTAATCTGTGCATCAATACGCAAGCACTTGCCGACAAAAAATCCGTAATATGGTGACTCCACCTTCAGGAGCCCACTCATGTTACCCGACCCTGCGCACAAATACGTCCCCACCCCACATTTCAATCTGACCGGGCGACAATGGCCGGATCATGCTCTGACGGCGCCCCCGATATGGTTGAGCACCGATTTGCGTGACGGCAATCAGGCATTGCACGAACCGATGAATGGCGAGCAAAAAATACGCCTGTTCAAACAACTATGCGCCATCGGCTTCAAGGAAATCGAAGTGGCTTTTCCTTCCGCGTCGCAAATCGAATACGATTTCGTCCGCGAACTCATCGAAGGCGGGCATATCCCGCCTGATGTCACCATCGCAGTATTGACCCAGGCACGCGCCGCACTCATCCAGCGCACCATCCAGTCATTGCATGGCGCACGCCGGGCGATCGTCCACGTCTACAATGCCACCTCAAAAATATTTCGCGAACAAGTATTCGGCATGACGCCTGAACAAGTGATGACACTGGCAGTCGATGCCGTGCATCAAATCCGCCAGTCGATCAAAAGCCAGCCTGAAACGGAATGGGTACTGGAATACAGCCCGGAAACCTTTACTGCCACGGAACCCGAATTTGCCTTGTCCGTCTGCGATGCTGTCACCGCTGCATGGGGAGCCACACCGGACAACAAAGTCATTCTGAATTTACCAGCCACCGTGGAATGCAACATGCCCAATGTCTATGCCGACCAGATTGAATGGATGCACCGCCACCTGGCACGGCGCAACAGCGTCATCCTGAGCGTACATCCGCATAACGACCGGGGTAGCGCCGTTGCAGCCGCCGAAATGGCGCAACTGGCCGGCGCAGAACGCGTGGAAGGTTGTCTGTTCGGCAATGGTGAACGCACCGGCAATGTCGATCTGGTGACGCTCGCACTCAATCTTTATACGCAGGGAATCGCACCTGGCCTGGATTTTTCTGACCTCCACGCCATACGGCGTCTGGCGGAAGAAATAACCGGCTTGCCTGTCCATCCACGTCATCCCTACGCCGGGGATCTGGTGTTCACTGCCTTTTCCGGCTCCCATCAGGATGCCATCAAAAAAGGCTTCGCTGCCCGCAATGCAAATGAACGCTGGCAAATACCCTATCTGCCAATCGATCCGGCAGATATCGGTCGCAATTATGACGCGGTGATTCGCGTCAACAGCCAGTCCGGCAAAGGTGGCATGGCCTGGCTGCTGGAGCACGAATACGGCTTGATACTACCGCGCCGGTTACAGATTGCCTTTGCCGCCACCGTACAACGCCATCTCGATAATCATGGCAGAGAAGTCGATGCGCAGGAATTATGGCAACTGTTTACGCAGCACTATCGACGCCATGAAACGCCCTGCCGCTATGTTGCCCATCAACTGCACAACGATGGCGCCGCGCAACATGTATGCCTGACCGTGATCCATTCAGGCAAAAATCATTCATTGACAGGACGCGGCAATGGCCCTCTCGCCGCCGTAGCAGATGCACTACGACATCTGCTACCCGATTTTCAAATAAATTATTTTATAGAACAATCGCTTGGTTCCGATTCGCAAGCCGAGGCCTGCGCCTATGTTGAAGCAAGTGTTGCTGGCAACCCGGCCGAACACGGCGCCGGCATCGACACCAACAGCACGACAGCTGCCATCATGGCCATTTTCAGCGCGGCCAACCGTCTGCTATTGCGCCAGAACGATTCGTCATAATTGACAAGGCGCATGCATGCGTTACACTGAGCACCGTCCCGACATCCACGCTGGCAAGAGGTATTTCATGACGCTCATCGGCAATCTGATCTGGTTTCTGTTTGGCGGTTTTTTCATGGGACTGGCGTGGTGGTTTGCCGCCGCGCTGGCAGCCATCACCATCATCGGCATTCCATGGGCAATTGCCGCGTTTCGCATCGGCGCATTCACCTTCTGGCCGTTCGGACGGAAAATCGTCGAGCGACAATCCGGCGCCGTTGCCGCCACAGGAATCGCATTGGGCAATCTGATCTGGGCGCTTCTGGCTGGTTGGTGGTTGGCGCTGGGTCACCTGATGTCAGCTCTATTATGCGCCATCACCATCATCGGTATCCCCTTTGCGCTACAGCATCTCAAACTGGCCAGCCTGTCATTTTTTCCGTTCGGCAAGGAAATCGTGCCGAACGATTGACCGACAACGGCGGCTGTCGCAAAAATGGGGGCACGCAAAAATGGAAACAGCCCACATTGCAAAAAGATTGCATGTAAAATACAATGCCATCATTGAAATCAATGATTGGGAGCTGCCAAATGTCATCAATCACGGTCCGTAACTTACCTGAGGAAACGCACCGCGCTTTGCGTGTGCGCGCCGCGATGGCCGGTCGGAGTACTGAAGCTGAAGTCCGAGCCATCCTTGAGAGCGTCGCGCGACCGGAGAGCCGCATCAAGCTGGGTTCTTTGCTGGCTGAAATCGGTCAGCAGGCAGGGGGGGGTGATCTTGAAATCGAGCGTGATAAGTCGCCCACAGAACCGATGAGCTTTGAATGATTCTCCTCGATACCAACGTCATTTCTGAACCATTGAAACTCACTGGTGATGTCGCTGTATTGACCTGGATAGACGCGCAAGTGATAGACACGCTTTACTTGTCAGCGATCAGCCTGGCTGAATTGCGCTTTGGCATTGCAGCGCTGGCTCCGGGTAAACGAAAAGACGCACTTCACACCGGTCTTGAGCAACGCATTTTACCTTTGTTTGCCGGTAGAGTCCTGTCCTTTGATACAGCAGCAGCCGAAGCTTACGCGGTGCTTCATGCTCGAGCGCGAGCCCAAGGCAACGCTATTGCGCCCGCGGACGGCTACATTGCAGCGACGGCCATCAGTCATGGTTTGATTGTTGCGACGCGAGACGCCAGCCCTTTTGAAGCCGCCGGCCTGACCGTCATCAACCCTTGGAATGTGCGGCACTAACGCGAAAAATGGGGACGGACAACATCTGACAGCGGCTGAAGATAAAACAGGCAGCCGAAGCTGCCTGTTTTATCTTCTCATTACAGCCGGTCAACACCGGCCAGCGATCAGAAGGTGTGCTTGATGCCCAACGACACGGCGGAGATGTTGGCACC
>JAJYHV010000063.1:7169-10272 GCA_021790515.1 Pseudomonadota bacterium | reverse complement strand
CCGTTATATCTTGGAGCCAGACCCGTACAAATAGTGTGAAAATTGCGCGTAATCACTGCTGACGGAACGAAACAATTTATCCAGGCTCATGATGGCCTGCTCCGCCAGATTAATGGCAATATAGGGATGCTCGACCTTCATGCGTTTGTACATGGCACGCGACAAACGCAGCACTTGCGTGTCATCGGCACGCGTCACCATCCGCACGGAACGCGCCCGTTTGTCGAAAAACGACATCATGCCGAGCATTTCGCCTACGCCTGAGCGCACGATTTCATATTCATTGCTGGCATCTGGTATCACCAGCGCAATCTCACCCTTCACCACAAAATACAGCTCATCGCCAACATCACCCACATCCGACATGACGTCATTGTTGTTAAAATGCAGCACCGTCAGGTAATGAAGCAAAATGCCGACTTCGGCTACCGTCAGTGATTCACACAAATATTGCTGGCTTAAAAACTGAGCCAATTCAGCATGTTCCGTTACTTGTATCATGACTTTCCTTTCTGTTTTCCGCCGCTTTTCTTCCGCAGGTTCAACGAACCATTCGTTCCAGCATGCGCATACCTCCTGCCATGCCCTGCACACGCTGATACAGCGACTGCCGCACCTGTTCATCGTGCGCCACATCGCCACGCAAACACTCAAACGGATAATGCCGATGTTGCACACCGGACAATCTGGCCGGCAATGCCGCCAACGCAAATGCATCCAGTGTTATCCACAAATCCTGCTCTGCCAGCACATGCATGTGCTGCATCATATCCTCAACGCGGACTACCTGCGCTGCCAGCATATCTGTCCCGTTCGCCCACTGCGCGGCCAACAGTCCAAGAGAATCCGGACACCCGCGAATGAATGCGACCCGCGCCTGTCGCTTATACCCCACACCGCACCCCACGCGTTCGCCTCATTCAAAAATACCCCATTCGAGAATACCCCGTTCGAAAACAGGGTAAATTCTAACGCGAATTTCGTTTGCGCGCTTTGGATTCTTGCCACACTGCGGTAAGATGAAGCTGTTTTTCTCGCCACCTGCTCAACTGCTGTGCACAGACTGCTGATTCCCCTGCTACGCGCATTGTCCGATGGAAAGTTTCATACTGGCCAGATGCTGTCACAGTGTCTGGGCGTTTCTCGCGCGACAATCAGCCATGTTCTGCGCGACTCCGCAACTCTCGGCATCACACTGTACAAAATTCCGGGTCGGGGTTATCAACTCCCCGCTTCACCTGACTGGCTTGATGCGTCTCGCGTCCGGCAACATCTGCACAACACCGCACACGACATTACCCTGGACATCGTCGATAGCATCGATTCGACCAATGCCGCGCTGCTGCGTGAACACGCATCTATTGCACACCGTCACTGCCTGGCTGCAGAATTTCAATCCGCCGGACGTGGCAGACGTGGGCGGAACTGGCTTGCCACCCCTGGTGGCGGTATCACCTGCTCGCTTGGCTGGCGCTTTGAACAAGGCATCAATGCCCTGACCGGACTGAGTCTTGCCATCGGCGTTGCCGTCCTGCGTGCATTGCAGCAGTGTGGATACACCGGCCTGCAACTCAAATGGCCGAATGACCTGCTTTGGCAACGACGCAAACTATGTGGCATTCTGGTCGAGGTGCAAGGAGAAAGCGATGGCGCCACATTAGCCGTCATTGGCATCGGCATCAATGTTCATCTGCCGGCCATGGCTCGAAAACATATTGAGCAGGCAGTCACCGACCTGCGAGAAATTTCGGACAACGCCCCCGATCGCAATGTGTTGCTGGCCACCTTGTTGAACACGCTGGTTGAAACCCTCTCTCTCTTTGAACAACAAGGCCTTGCCACCTTGCAGGACGAGTGGAATACTGCGGACGCCTATGCCGGACAAGAGATACAAATCACGCTAGCCAACGGTAACATCTTGACCGGAATGGCAAATGGCATCAATGAACAGGGCGCGCTATTACTCCGGACGACTCAAGGTAACCTGTTGAGCCTGCACAGCGGCGAAATCACCCACGCACGCCCCCTCACCCCATGAAACTGCTCACCCTTGATATCGGCAATACCCGTATCAAATGGGGATTGCATACCACACATGGCTGGTTGCAACGGGGTATCGAACAGCATGATTTTTTCGCTATCCAACAACAGCTGTCTGTGCAACCGGATTGTGTCATCGCCAGCAACGTCAGGCGCCATCTGGTCAGCGAAACGTGGTGTGCACCCTGGTCGCACCTGCCCTGTCACACTATTGATGCCCGTGCGCAACAATGCGGGGTACGCAACGGTTATCAACCACCGCAGCAACTGGGCAGCGATCGATGGGCGGCTCTCATTGGCGCGCACAGCATGGGTGCCCACCACGCCATTATCGCCAACGCCGGGACGGCGCTCACCATCGACGCTCTGTACAAAGGTGATTTTCTGGGCGGCACCATCGCCCCCGGTTATTTCCTGATGCAGCACGCCCTGACCGAGCATACCGCACTAGCGGCACAACCTCGTCTTGACTGTAACGCCGTCTTCCCGAACAATACTGCTGAAGCAATTGCCCGTGGGTGCTGCAATGCCATGATTGATAGTATTGTGGCCCAGCAACAACGCTTTACCCGACAAACCAACACGGTTCCAGACCTCTGGCTAAGTGGTGGCGATGCCGACTTACTGCTCCACAAACTGCCTGCCGCACGAATCGAACCTTGGCTGGTACTGGAAGGACTGTATCGGATCGCTCAGGAGATTTTTGCGTGAAGCTGCTCGCTATCGTTTTATTACTATGCAACGGATTACTGCTGGCATGGCTACAATTTGGCCAGCCATTACCAGAACCAGACCCGGCAGAATTTCACCCCGAGCGCATTCGGCTGGTACAGGATGTACCGAAACCAGCCAAACCAGCCAAACCAGTAACTTCCAGCACAGGCGCACAAACATCAGCCACATCGACCAACACATCGACCAACACATCGACCAACGTGCCGCCCGCCGCAACGCCTGCAACCGGCGCAGCACCATCGCAGACCGTCATTGCAAATAACACCTCAAGCACAGATAATGCCGCAAATACGAATAACCCAACGAATACAAACAACACAAATAACAA
>JAJYHV010000063.1:0-7126 GCA_021790515.1 Pseudomonadota bacterium | reverse complement strand
AAAACCACAGCGAACAATGCTTCTCCGCCCATAGTAAAAACCGCTTCGACCCAATGCCTGGCCTTTGACGTATCCAACCCGGAACAGGTTACCGGTATTCAAACCCAACTCAACCAACTACGGTTAGGCGCCCGCCTGCTGTCTATCAGCCCTCACGACGCCAAAGGCCCATTCTGGATTTATTACCCGCCATTGCCCAATCGTCAGGCCGTCGACGACAAAATCAGCCAGTTGCACGCGCAGGGTATTCAGGACGTCAGTCCGGTTCGTAATGGCCCCTGGCAAAATGCGCTATCGCTGGGACTATATGCCAAAGCCGGCATCGCACAAGACCGGCTGAAAAAATTGCATGATGCAGGTATCGCCGCCCAGATTGAAGCCTATGGCAAATCGTCCCGCAGCTTTGAATTGTTGCAACTGACTCCCGACGAACAGGCAGCCGCCGATCCCATCACTCACCAGACAGGAATCAGTCATTTGCACATCATTCACTGCCCATCATCTGCCCAAAATGATTGACGGGCTGCCCGGCTTTTGCTTTGCACAAACCTTTGGGAAGCGCTGATTAACTCCTCCACGAGGAGCAAAGCAGATCAAATTGCGATGATCGCGAGTCGAACGACGAAGGTCGTAGCCGAGACTACGATGCCAAGGAGGTCGGCGAAACGAACACGCGATTTGGTTGCAACCGCCACGTTGAAAACGTGCAAAACATGCACGGCGGGACGGGGCTTGGCAGGCGAACTCGCATCATCCCTCCCTCCATAAGGCCTGCCGCGCGGTCATGAATCTGATCATGGGGTAAATGCATCTGCCGGGATTCCGCTCTGTTTTCCGGCAGGAACCCGTTCCGGGTTGGCATGACCAAAATTATCGTATTTGTGTTGCAACATGTGCAAATCCGCATCCTGCATCTTGGCATATTCATAACTATATCCCTTGCCGTGTTCCTGCCCACGGCCATGGGCAAGCTGTTTGCCAGGCGGATTACGTATCTCGCGCTTCTTTAACGCGCCACCGCGTGGGTCGGTCTTGTTCACCCGATTGACTTCCTGTTTGATCCAGCCTCGATCTGGTTTGCCCAGCTTCGGGTCATTCATCATATTGTCTCGCAGCATTTCCCGCTTGTCAGGGGCACGATTATATCCCGGGTTGAAGGCATACCCCGGTTGATAGCGATCTTTGACAAACCGGCTGTTCACCACTTCCTTGACAGGATTGTAATTGTGCCGAACAGTGGCCGCTGGCGGATAATGATCGCTTGCATCGACCGGCCAGTAATGGGTTACATTGACCAGCCTGCCTCTATCGATGGCAGGATGTACTTTATCGCCATAATATGTGTTCGGATAAGGTGTGTGATAATTATCGATACGGCTGATGGACCGGCGATACTGTTTTTTTGCCGCTTCTTGCTGCTCTTTCGTCAGCGAAGAATCATTCTGCGGCGCGGTCAGACCGTAGCGCTTGCGGGTATGGCGGTTATAGTTGCGATAATAATTGACATCAAAAGCAATGCCACGCTGATTGAAGCGTGGATCATCCTTGGCCGCCGTTCTGTCCCTGCGGTCCGGTGCGGTACGCAAATCATAATTCGTGGCAAACGGAGCGTGCACGGAAGAACTGTTTCCTGACCGCATGCTCATCAAACCATGCACATGCCAGAGGCGATCAGACGATGTGTTTACGCCACCCTGATTCGCAGCATTCCGTGAACCCGTGCCAGCTGTCGACCACGCAGCACCATTCTGGCGACTGCCCTGCGCATAGCCGCTCCCTGCGCTGGCGTGCGACCCGCCATTACCCGACCTGTTACCGGCATAACCGCCACTGGGATAACGGCTGTTTGAATAATTACCGGAATAACTGCTGCCCGTGCCAGGAATGTATGCATCCGCCATCCCCTGTGCCGGCACGTGCGCCAACAACAAAAACAGAACAAACCTGATCAGGAAATTCATTATTTACCCTTCCTGTCAAAATCAGAAAACATAAAAACCGGAAAACACGGCAATGCTGTTTGATGCCCGGTCAAATTTGATTCGTCATACCGGCCAGAATGGCTGCGTGATGTGGGGTGCAAGACACAAAATGCAAAGCGTTGCATATTTGAACAGCATGGGTATTGTATTGATACTTATAAATAAAATAATACACAACATCTGTTGGCAGCAACAATCATCATATTGCTTATACGAAATTTTTGCCAATTATAATCAATTATTAATATCAATTCAATAAATATTTATAATTAAATTACCAGAGAAGCGCTGATCCCGAAAAACAAACGTCTTCAGGCAAGGGCGCACGCCATCCTGAATCCACAAGGGAAGCGATTGACAAGACAAACAGTGCCGCATCTTGCTTTACACGCGCATCAGCAACGCAATTTCGTTTATAATCGCTGCACCCGAACGGCCGTTCTCTGTGACCGACGTTCATAAACACACGATCACCAATCAATCATTGAATGACATGAATTTTTTTGCGCGCACCAACAAGTTGTTTCTGTACACGGTGATATTGCCTACTTTTCTTTCCATTCTGTATTTCGGCCTGATTGCCTCGCCAGTTTACATTTCCGAATCGCGTTTCGTGGTATACAGCCCCAGCCAACACTTCAGCGGCGCTGGTCTTAGCAGCATCATCGGCAACCTGTCAGGCAACAACTCCACCAGCGCTGCCTATGCCGTTCACGATTATATCGGTTCATGGGATGCCATGCTGGCGCTGGACAAAGCCTATGATCTCAAGCATCTGTATGGCAACCATCATATTGATGTGCTTGATCGCTTTGGCGGATTAATCTATCCTTTTTCCAGCCATGTCGACCTGTTGCGCTATTACAACACCAAAGTTACTGACAGTATCGACACGACCAGCGGCATTACCAACCTGAAAGTAAAAGCCTACACGGCCGACGACGCACAGCGACTAAACACCTTCCTGCTGCAAAAAAGTCAGGACATCGTCAATCAAATGAACGATACCGCTCGCAGAAAAGCTGTTTTTTATGCGCAAAACGAAGTCGCTGAAGCGGAAAAGACCTTGCGAACCGCCACCGTTGCGCTGGCAAAATACCGCAACATGCACCATGTATTCAGCCCTCCGGCACAATCGGCGCTCCAGTTACAAATGGTTTCCAAACTGCAAGACCAGCTTATCGCCCAGAAAGGCGAAATTTCCGCCCTGCGCGCCCATGCCCCCCGCAACCCACAACTACCCGTGCTGGAAAGCAATGTCAAAGCCCTGGAAATGGAAATCAACAACCAGAGCAGCGCCGTCACCGGAACCGATCAGTCCCTTGCCAGCAAAGACGTAGAGTATGAGCGACTACTGGTCGATCAGACCATCGCGCAAAAACTGCTGGAAGTCAGTGTCACGTCACTGGAACAGGCCCGCGTGACAGCACAAAAACAAGAACTCTATCTTGAAACCATCAGCCGCCCCAACCTGCCTGACGATGCCCAGGAACCTCGCCGTTTCAAAGACATTGTCGCCACCTTGCTGGTATCCCTCATTGTCTACGGCATCCTCACCATCGTCATCGCCGGCGTCCGGGAACACCACGACCGCTGACCAGCAGAAGCACAGGGTGCTGCGATGTGGCAAAGCAAAACACAGCGCGACGGAAGATCGATGCAGCAATGACGCATCTTGCCCGCGGGCCAGGAATAACGGACACCCCCGCTCGCGCCACTCGCTCCAGCCAAACATTATTTTAAAAATTATTCTTTTGTTTTATCGGGTTACCACTCCCTCGCGTTTTTTCCGGAATCCCCTCTTGTGCATCACCGCACGATTCATTAAAATGTCCAATATATTGTGCTCACAATTTTTTATAACACAATATATTGTGTATAAACCGTGAATAAGCTGTGGATAAGTACTGCACACCCATTGTTCATCATGGTCAGTGATAGAAATAAATCAACGGAGGAGGTCGAATGCAAACTGCGATTTCAGTGGTATCGGATAATGGGCAAGAACGCCTGATGTCGACAAACATGTCAGAACCGCACGCGTCGATTGGGTCGAGCGACTACAAAATCATCCGCCGTAATGGCGCTGTCGTCAGTTTTGAACCCTCAAAAATCGCCATTGCCGTGACCAAGGCATTTATCGCCGTGCATGGTGGACAGGCTGCGGCGTCTGCCCGTATCCGGGAACTGGTCGATCAGTTGACACAAACCGTCGTGCAGGCACTGGTGCGCCGTTTACCTCACGGCGGGGCATGGCATATTGAAGATGTACAGGATCAGGTTGAATTGGCATTAATGCGCTCAGGCGAACACGAAGTCGCCCGCGCCTATGTGCTGTATCGCGAAAAACGCAATCAGGAGCGTGCGCTGGCACGCAGCGCATCGACCACCGAACCTTCCGCCATCTACATACAGGATGGTGATATCCGCCGTGCGCTGAACCTGTCCGCATTGTCCGCCCAAGTCGCCAATGCCTGTCAAGGTTTGCAGGGCGAACTCGACGCCGCCGCTATCGTCCACGCGGCAGCACGTGACCTGTATGACGGCGTCAGTCAGGCCGAAGTCGAGCGCGCGTTGATTTTGGCGGCACGCGCCCGTATCGAACAAGACTCGCAGTATACCTATGTCACGGCTCGCCTGCTACTGGACGCCATCCGGCGCGAAGTTCTGGGTCAACCCGCCAGCCAGCACGAGATGGTCGAACGCTATGCCGAATATTTCCCGTTGTATATTCAGCGTGCCGTTCAGGCCGAACTGCTGGATGAGCGATTGAGTCAGTTCGATTTGACCCGCCTGGCGCGAGAAATTGACGCAACGCGTGATTACCAATTTGATTATCTGGGGTTGCAGACATTATACGATCGTTATTTCCTGCATATCGAGGAACAACGCATCGAGTTGCCGCAGGCATTCTTCATGCGTGTCGCCATGGGATTGGCAATCAACGAAATCGACCGCGAAGCTCGCGCCATCGAGTTTTATCATGTTTTGTCCCGCTTCGACTTCATGAGCTCCACGCCCACACTGTTTAATGCCGGTACCCGCCACAGCCAATTATCATCCTGTTACCTCACCACGGTTTCCGACGACCTGGACGGCATTTATCAAGCCATCAAGGAAAACGCCATGCTGCAAAAATATGCTGGCGGACTGGGCAATGACTGGACACCCGTACGTGCCTTGGGTTCGCGCATCAAGGGCACTAATGGCAAATCACAGGGAGTGGTACCATTCCTGAAAGTCGTCAATGACACCGCCGTTGCTGTCAATCAGGGCGGAAAACGCAAAGGCGCTGTCTGCGCGTATCTTGAAACCTGGCACATGGATGTCGAAGAATTTCTCGACTTGCGCAAAAACACCGGCGACGACCGCCGTCGCACGCACGACATGAATACCGCCAACTGGATTCCGGACCTCTTCATGAAGCGCGTGATGGAAAATGGCGAATGGACACTGTTCAGCCCATCCGATGTGCCGGATTTGCATGACCTGTACGGCAACGCTTTTGAAACTGCCTATGTCCGCTATGAAGCCATGGCAGACACCGGCGTCATCCGTCACTTCAAACGGGTATCCGCCGTCGGCCTGTGGCGGAAAATGCTGTCCATGCTGTTTGAAACCGGCCACCCGTGGATCACATTCAAAGACCCCTGCAACATCCGCAGTCCACAACAACACGTTGGCGTTGTTCACAGTTCCAACCTGTGTACGGAAATCACATTGAACACCTCCAGCACGGAAATCGCCGTCTGCAATCTGGGCTCCGTCAATCTGGTCGCTCATTTGAAAGCCGACGGACAAGGCGGACATGCACTGGACCTCGACAAACTGCAACGTACCATTCGTGTCGCCATGCGCATGCTGGATAATGTCGTGGATGTCAATTTCTACGCCGTTGGCAAAGCCCGCAACGCCAACATGAAACATCGACCCGTCGGACTCGGTATCATGGGCTTCCAGGATTGCCTGTACACCATGCGCACACCTTACGCCTCCGAAGCTGCCGTCGAATTTGCCGACCGGTCCATGGAAGCCGTTTGCTACTACGCCTATCTGGCATCCAGCGAACTCGCCAAAGAACGCGGTTGCTACTCCAGTTTCAAAGGATCACTGTGGGACCGCGGCATTCTGCCGCAAGACAGCCTGCAACAACTGGCGGAACAACGAGGAGGATATGTCGAATGCGACACTTCCAGCACACTGGATTGGGAAGCGCTGCGCACCCATATCCGCCAACATGGCATGCGCAATTCCAATTGCGTGGCCATCGCCCCCACAGCCACCATCTCCAATATCATTGGCGTGTCAGCCAGCATCGAACCCGCATACCAGAATATTTATGTCAAATCCAACCTGTCCGGTGAATTCACCATGACCAACGAATATCTGGTGCGCGATCTGAAGGCTCTCAAATTATGGGACGAAGTCATGGTTGGCGACATCAAATATTTTGATGGTTCACTGGCGAAAATCGACCGCATACCCACTGAATTGCGCAATTTGTACGCCACCGCATTTGAAATCGATGCCTCGTGGCTGGTGGAATGCGCAGCACGGCGACAAAAGTGGATCGATCAGGCACAAAGCCTGAATATTTATCTTGCCGGCGCTTCCGGCAAAAAACTGGATGAAACCTACAAACTGGCCTGGATACGCGGACTGAAAACCACATACTATCTGCGCACGCTGGGTGCGACCAGCGCGGAAAAATCGACCGGCAAAGGCGGCGAACTCAACGCCGTCAGCGCAAAAGTCACGGATATTTCTGCCGCCAGTGAGGTCAAATTCTGTGCCATCGACGACCCTGGCTGCGAATCGTGCCAATAACCCGAATAGAATCAACTCGCAATCACGAGACATTCTCGCGACGAAAAAAAAGGCTCACACCATGCTGAATTTTGAAGACACCACACTCGCGACGCCAATACCGGCATCACGCTCGAACGCACCCGCCTTTACTGACGCGCCACCCACGGCCACACTGTCCGCAGCCACGCTGTCCACGACCAGCGATGCATTTAAACGGGTTCGCGCCGAAGACAAGCGCGTCATCAACGGCACGGCCGATGTCAACCAGCTCGTTCCGTTCAAATACAAATGGGCATGGGACAAATATCTGGCCGGTTGCGCCAACCACTGGATGC
>JAJYHV010000053.1 GCA_021790515.1 Pseudomonadota bacterium | reverse complement strand
GCAGCGCTCCTGCCGCCCACATATGAGGCTTCCGGTACCATTCTGCTGGTACCGCAGGAAATTTCTTCCACCCTGGTGCCCGAATCTGTTTCCGATTACGCCGACCAGAAGGTGGAAATGGTCAAACAGCGCGTCATGACGCGCGACAACCTCATTGCCATCATCCACAAATTTCACTTATATGAAAAACATGGAAGGCCACTGCCAACATCCCAGGCCATCGATCTCTTCAGACAACACATCTCCATCGATCCCATCATTGACCCGGAAGCCAAAGCCAACGATCGTACCATCGCCTTTCGCGTTTCATTTATCGGCCCCTACCCAAACATCGTCAGCGACGTTGACAACGAACTGGTCACCCTGTTTTTGAATGAAAACGCCAAAGTCGGTCTTGCGCGCGCAAATGACGCCACCACTTTTTTAGGGCAACAAGCCAGCAATCTGCAGGATCAACTGGATAAAGTCAGCAAACAGGTAGCCGATTTCAAAATGCAGAATTCCAACGCGCTGCCCGAAAACAAAGACGTGCTGATGTCATCCTATCAAGCCACCGAATCAGCATTACAGGAAACCGCGCGCAGTTATCAAACCACGCAAGATGAAATCACCAATCTGGAAATCGAACTGACTGCTGCCAAAACTGGTGATGTCAGTAACACAAATGACAGCAGCACTGCTTCCGATCCGGCAGTCGAACTTGCGCGACTGGAAACGGAGTACAGCAAATTATCTGCCATGTACAATGAGAATCACCCCACCATGGTCATGCTGAGAAGCAAGATTGCCACCCTGAAAAAAACCATCGCCACCGACTCAGGCACAAGCAATATGACGGGCAACCCGGTAACGGCGCAAATTGAAGCCAAAATCAGGGCCGCCCAGTCTCAGCTCAGCATGATGGCGCAACAAGAAGCATCCCTGCGCGGACGGCTTGCTGCCATAGAGCACGATCTGCTGCGCGAACCACAAGTCGAGCAACAATTGTCCGCCATGCAAGTCAACTATGACGCGATCAAAAAGAAATATGACGATCTGCGCGGAAAACAAAGCGCCGCCCAGGAAACCGCCAGCCTGCAAGAAGAAAACAAAGCAGAACGATTCGAATTGATCGACCCGCCGGTCATGCCGGACAGACCCATCAAACCGAACCGCATCAAAATCGCCCTTGCTGGCATATTACTGTCCGTTGCAGCGGCTGTCGGCTTCACCATCCTGCTCGAATCCAGCCAACAGAAAGTACGTGGTACGGCGGCGACCACCGCCATCATGCGCGCCCCACCGTTGGTCGTCATTCCGGAAATCCGTTCACCGGCAGAAATTGCTCATCGCAAGCGTCAACTGCATCGCAGCTTGTGGGCAATATTCATCACCACGATAATCGCCGTATTGGTAATTCATCTGTTCGTCATCCCGATAAACGTCCTGATTCATAAGCTCATGAATTATTCAACTGTTCCGGCCAAGGGTCTTTATGGAAAAATTTAAGCGCCTGTTCAAAAAAACCCGGTCAACAAAAAAACCGGGGCGCACCGCAATCGAACCCGGACAAGAATCCCCCACTCTGCTGCGCATCCCGCCAGCAGACACGCAGGAATCTTCGCTCAACAATGTCCAGTACGTTCAGACCCGTACCGTCGAACTGGACAAAGCGCTGCTCGAACGCAACCGGATTGTTGCCGGCAACAAACGTGAGCCTGTGAGCCGCCTGTTTGACCTGCTACGCACCCAAATACTGCAAAAAATGGAAGCGCATGGCTGGCGAACGCTTGCCATCGTCTCGCCCACACCGGAAGCGGGAAAAACCTTTGTCGCCATCAATCTTGCCCTGAGCATTGCCCATCAGGCAAACAAAAGCGCACTACTGGTCGACCTCGATCTGCGGCGGCCAAAAATTGCCAGCTACCTTGGCTTGCCCGTCAGCAAATCCTTGCGCGATTATCTGGATGGCACAGCAAGTCTGGCGCAAGTGCTGGTCAATCCCAGCGTTCCGCGACTGGTCATCGCACCGCTGCTCAAGCCCATCGCCAACTCATCTGAAGTTTTGTCCAGCAAACGCATTCAGCTTTTGCTGGATGACCTGCGTGACCGCTATGAATCGCGCATCGTCGTACTCGACATGCCACCCATTCTGGTGGCTGACGATGCCTTGGTCATCCTGCCCCATGTCGACTGCGTATTGCTGGTACTGGGTGATGGACGCCATTCGGAAGCCGAGATTGAAGAAACCCTGCGGCTCATCCCCAACAAAAACATCCTGGGCACGGTACTCAACCGCGCTGACATGACTGTACCACTTCACTATTACGACTACTGAAGCACAGCATCCGCATGCCATTGCCGACGCGTATACGGCTTGGCATGCCCTGACAGCATCAATGCCGCATGCGTAATCCAACTCTGGGTTGGCAACGGCGTCAGCTTTGGTGTGCCCATCAACCCCAACAAACTGAACAACACCAGCCAGCGATTCAGCCAAATATTGGTTGCGCCCCGTGCCTGCCTCAGAAACCAGAATGCCAACAACGCACCAAACAGATACCCGGACACCGCCTCCGAAATCGAATGGGCATGCACAACCACCCGCGACCAGGCAATCAGCGCGGCCAGCAACAACCCGACCAATACCGCCAAACCACGTACCACCCATTTTGCATGCAATTGTAAAAACCAGGCCAACACCGGCAGCACTGTCGCCACGCGCATGGCGTGTCCACTCATGCCGGTAAAATCCCAAGGTTCATAACCAATACCCCACCCAATGAAAGCAATCTTGCCCGCCACTACGACAGCCATCCCGCCGACATACAACAACCCCCACCAAAGCAGTATATCCAAACGCCAACTGACAAGCAGCCACAACGCAATGACCAACGCGGCCGGCGTCATCACCGTAAATTCCCCAATACCCGTTACCGCGCGCCATATTTCCATACCTGTTTCCTGACCAGAATGTTTTATTTATCTATCCGTGCGATGATCGCACAAAATTCCGTTTTGCTGTGTTTTTAGAGAAGCGTAAGAGGCGCTGATTCATTCCCACGCGGTCGCGACGCCGGTCTGGCGGGACAAAAGGCAAGGCGCGACGCGCAGTCAAGAATCATTCACTTTGGGTTATTCACCTTGACCAGCGGCGCAACGCGGCAGTTCGCCTGTCAAGTACCGTCCCACCGAACATGTTTTACTCATGACCAACGAGGCGATGGCGGGCCATGACGGAATAAAGCAGTGCTTTCCCAGCAAACTCAGGATATTTGTATCCGATAAAACGACCGGATGGGAGCGGCCTCCTCCATGCAAACTGATTGCGCCACACGCCCTTCACGCGGTAGAATCGAGCCTATTTCACATCAACTTTTACACCATCGAGCAATGAACACGCCGCAACAGTTAGACGGAACCCTCTATCATCCCGACTTTGAACAGGATAGCTGTGGCTTTGGCCTGATGGCACAACTGGACAATCATGCCAGCCATGCCTTGGTACAGACAGCCATTTCCTCCCTTGCGCGCCTTACCCACCGTGGCGCAGTCGCTGCCGACGGAAAATCCGGCGATGGTTGTGGGCTCCTGTTCAAAAAGCCCGACGCCTTTCTACGTGAGGTGGCCAAAGAATGCGGGTTCACTCTTAACGCGCATTACGCGGCGGCCATCGTGTTTTTTGACCGTGATGCACAACGAGCCGGCCAGGCAAAACAAATACTGAATAAAGCACTGACTGCGCAAGGCTTACCCATTGCCGGTTATCGACAATTACCCACCAATCCTGATGTCTGCGGCGAATACGCGTTGGCGACCTTGCCCCATTTCGAGCAAATTTTTGTCAATTGTCCACCAGAACTGAACAATGCCACTTTTGAGCGCCGTCTCTACATGGCACGCCGAGAGGCAGAAAAAGCGCTGGCCGATGACCCGGTGTTTTACATCCCTTCACTGTCTGGCGAAGTCGTGCTGTACAAAGGGTTGATCATGCCCGCCGCTCTGCCGGTTTTTTATCCGGACTTGAATGACCCTCGCTTTACCAGTTCGCTGGCCGTCTACCATCAGCGCTTTTCTACCAACACTTGGCCCGAATGGCGTCTGGCGCAACCGTTCCGCTATCTGGCGCACAACGGTGAAATCAACACCGTTCAAGGCAACCGTAACTGGTCGCTGGCACGCGAACAAATCTTCGCCACCCCGCTACTCAATCTGGATCTCGTCCGTCCGCTGGTGTCACGTACCGGTTCGGATTCATGCAGCATGGACAATATGCTCGAAGGTCTGGTGATGGGCGGCGCGGGCTTGTTCCGCAGCCTGCGCATGCTGATTCCGCCCGCGTGGCAAAACGTACCGGAAATGGACGCCGACCTGCGCGCTTTCTACGAATACAACTCCATGCACATGGAAGCGTGGGATGGTCCGGCAGGCGTAGTCCTGACCGATGGCCGTTACGGTGCCTGCCTGCTGGATCGCAACGGCCTGCGCCCGGCGCGCTACATCGTGACCAAAGACCGGCATTTCACCATCGCTTCGGAAATCGGCGTCTGGGACTATGCGCCGGAAGATGTGGTCACCAAAGGACGAATCAAACCCGGACAAATGATTGCTGCCGATCTGGAAACAGGTCGCATTTTGTTGCCCGCCGATATCGAGCAACAACTCAAAACTGCCCAACCATACCGTGAATGGCTCACAAAGGCCCGCCATCTCGAACTGGGCATGGAGCAGGACAAATCGCTGACCGCGCTGCCAACAGATGATTTGGCAACACGGCAAAAGCTGTTTGGCCTGTCGACGGAAGAGCGCGACCAGATTTTGCGTGTACTGGCTGAAGAAGGCCAGGAAGCCATCGGCTCCATGGGCGACGACACCCCGATGGCCGTGCTGTCACAAAAAGTACGCTCGCCCTACGATTACTTGCGCCAACAATTTGCCCAAGTCACCAACCCACCCATTGACCCCATCCGGGAAGCTGTGGTGATGTCACTCAACACCTGTTTCGGCCCCGAACGCAACCTGTTCGAGGAAACCCCGTTGCACGCACAACGACTGGAGGTTCCCTCTCCCGTCCTGTCGCACGATGCTTTTACCGAGCTCACCAACAGCCAACGTACCGGCTATCCTTGCGCCCGACTCGCGCTCAACTACTTGGCGCAAGGCGGCAACCTGCGCCAAGCCATCGAAAAACTGACGCAAGATGCCGTCGCCGCAGTACGGAACGGCACCGTAGTACTGGTGTTGTCCGATGAAACCATCGCAGCCGATATATTGCCAATTCCGGCACTGTTTGCCACGGGAGCTGTGCACCATGCCCTGATTCAGGCAGGATTGCGCTGCAACTGTAACCTTGTCGTCGCCACGGCCAGCGCGCGTGATCCGCACCAGATTGCCTGCCTGATTGGTTATGGTGCCACTGCGGTTTATCCCTGGCTGGCGTATCAGAGTGTTCTGGCGCTGGTTCAACAAGGGATTATCAATATCAAGCCAGAAAAGGCGTTGGCCAATTACCGCAAAGGCATCGACAAAGGTTTGCTCAAGGTCTTATCCAAAATGGGTATCTCTACCGTGGCAAGCTACCGTGGCGCCCAGTTATTCGAAGCCATCGGTATCCATGAAGAAATCATCGCGCTATGCCTGAAAGACACGGTTTCTCGTATTTCCGGCGCCAATTTTGCCGATTTTGCCGCAGATCAAGCCAAACTTGCCCGCACAGCCTTCAATCTTGCCCGCCCGCTGGCACAAGGTGGTCTGCTCAAATTCATGCACGGCGAAGAATTTCATGCTTACCACCCCGATGTGGTCATGCAACTGCAACAAGCCGTCCGCAGCGGCGATTATGCGCGATACCAAAGCTATGCGAATCTGGTCAACCAGCGTCAGGTTGCCATGTTGCGCGACCTGTTCGTCCTGCGCGACGATGTCGTTCCCATTCCGCTGGACGAAGTCGAATCGCTGGATGCCATTCTGAAACGGTTCGATTCGGCAGGCATGTCTCTGGGCGCGCTATCGCCAGAAGCCCATGAAGCACTCGCCGAAGGCATGAACCGCATTGGCGGCCGTTCCAACTCAGGCGAAGGTGGAGAAGACCCTGCGCGCTACGGCACCATCAAAATGTCCAAGATCAAGCAGGTGGCCTCCGGCCGTTTTGGTGTCACCGCACATTATCTGGTCAACGCCGAAGTGCTGCAAATCAAGATTGCGCAAGGAGCCAAACCCGGTGAAGGCGGCCAGTTACCCGGCCACAAGGTGTCGGAGACCATCGCTCGCTTGCGCTGCGCCAAACCAGGCATTTCGCTCATTTCGCCGCCACCGCATCACGACATCTACTCCATCGAAGACTTGGCGCAACTGATTTTCGACCTGAAGCAGGTCAACCCCAAAGCACTGGTGTCAGTCAAACTGGTGGCCGAACCTGGTGTCGGTACCGTGGCCGCTGGTGTCGCCAAGGCTTATGCCGACCTGATCACCATTTCCGGTTATGACGGTGGCACCGGCGCCTCTCCGCTGACCAGCGTCAAATACGCCGGCACGCCTTGGGAAATGGGACTTTC
The DNA here is from genome assembly GCA_021790515.1 of Pseudomonadota bacterium. Lineage (GTDB taxonomy): Bacteria > Pseudomonadota > Gammaproteobacteria > Burkholderiales > Sulfuriferulaceae > Sulfuriferula. Next base: position 3,985 of record JAJYHV010000053.1, on the reverse strand, counting down.
CGAAGCGCAACAAGTGTTGCGTGCCAACGGCCTGCGCGGACGCGTTCGCATCCAGACCGATGGCGGCCTGAAAACCGGCTATGACGTTATCAAGGCAGCCATCCTGGGTGCCGAGAGCTTCGGTTTTGGTACAGCACCCATGATTGCGCTGGGTTGCAAATATCTGCGTATCTGTCATTTGAACAACTGCGCCACTGGCGTTGCCACACAGGACGAACGCCTGCGCGCACAGCACTTCGTCGGTCTGCCGGAAATGGTGGTCAACTTCTTTACCTTTGTCGCCATGGAAACCCGCCAATGGCTGGCAAAACTGGGCGTGCGCTCACTCGCCGAACTGATTGGTCGCGTTGACCTGTTGCATATCCTGCCCGGTGAAACCGAACGTCAGACACGACTGAATCTGCAACCCATTCTGGATCAGGGCAATATTCCGGCCAGCGAGCCGCAATACTGCATCAGCGCATCCAACCCGTCTTTTGACCGTGGCGAGTTGGCCGAGCAGATGGTGATTGATGCCAGCGAAGCCATTGCCACCTGTACCCCCATCGTGCTGCGTTACCCCATCCGCAACACCAATCGTTCGATTGGCGCACGCCTGTCGGGCGAAATCGCCCGCGCCCACGGCGCGGCAGGGCTACCCGCTAATTGCATCACCCTCCAGCTCACCGGGTCTGCCGGCCAGAGCTTTGGCGTGTGGAACCACAACGGGCTTACCCTGCAACTGGAGGGCGATGCCAATGATTATGTCGGCAAAGGCATGTCCGGTGGCACCATCGCCATTCGTCCGCCCCGGCAGGCCAGTTATGCCTCTCAAGAAGCTGTCATCATCGGCAACACCTGCCTGTATGGCGCGACCGGCGGGGAACTTTACGCCGCCGGACAGGCCGGCGAACGTTTTGCTGTGCGCAATTCCGGCGCTTTTGCGATTGTCGAAGGCATCGGTGACCATGGCTGCGAATACATGACTGGCGGTTGCGTCATCGTCTTGGGCGACACCGGCATCAATTTTGGCGCAGGAATGACAGGCGGTTTTGCGCTGGTCTACGACCCGCAAGATCGCTTCGCCCACCGTTACAACAACGAACTCATCGACATTCACCGCATCCATACCGAACAGATGGGCGAATATCGGCATTTCCTGCGTGGCCGCATTGAATCTCACCAGCAACACACCGCCAGCCGACACGCGGCCTTCCTGCTGGAAAAATTCTCCACTGTCGTAGCGCAATTCTGGCTGGTCAAGCCCAAAGCAGCAACCCTTGACAGCCTGCTCAAAGATTAAGTACAGGTGACTCCAATGGCTGACGTTTTCCAGTTTCTGAACCTTGCCCGCGAGGATGGCGCCAAAACACCCGCCACTATACGGCGCATGGAATACCGCGAGATTTATGCCCCGATGGACAAACCTCTTGCCCAACGCCAGTCTGGCCGCTGTCTGGCCTGCGGCAACCCCTATTGCGAATGGAAGTGCCCGGTACACAACTACATCCCCAACTGGCTCAAACTGGTCAACGAAGGCAAATTATTCGAAGCAGCAGACCTCGCGCACCAGACCAACTCTTTGCCGGAAGTCTGTGGCCGCGTCTGCCCGCAAGACCGTCTGTGCGAAGGTTCCTGTACCCTGAACGATGGTTTCGGCGCCGTCACGATTGGCCAGATTGAAAAATACATTTCAGATGAAGCCTTTGCCGCTGGCTGGCGTCCTGATTTGAGCCATGTTGTTCCTACCGGCAAACGTGTTGCCATTATTGGGGCTGGCCCGGCAGGATTGGCTTGTGCCGATGTGCTGACGCGCAACGGCGTCAAAGCCATTGTATTCGACCGTTACGACGAAATCGGCGGCTTGCTCACTTTCGGCATTCCGGAATTCAAAATGGAAAAATCCATCATGCGCCGCCGCCGCGACATCTTTGAAGGCATGGGCATCGAATTCCGACTCAACACCCCTGTCGATCACCCGCTCATGCAGACCTTGCTGGCAGAATACGATGCTGTGTTCATGGGCATGGGCACCTATACCTTCATGCGCGGCGGCTTTCCTGGCGAAGATCTGCCCGGCGTGCTCGAAGCCTTGCCATTTTTAATCGCCAGCGTACGCCACAATCTGGCGCTTGATACCGCTGACACCCCTTTCGACTCCATGCAAGGGCAACGGGTTGTTGTGTTGGGTGGTGGTGATACAGCGATGGACTGCAACCGCACCAGCATCCGCCAAGGTGCCGCATCGGTTACCTGCGCCTACCGGCGCGACCAGCAAAACATGCCCGGCTCGCGACGCGAAGTCAACAACGCCATCGAAGAAGGCGTGCAATTTCTGTGGAACCGACAACCCGTCGCCATTGTTGGTGATGGCAAGGTCGAAGGCGTCAAACTGGTCACCACCACACTGGGTGAACCGGACGCGCGCGGGCGCCGCCTGCCCGTCGTCGTAGAAGGCTCGGAAGAAATCATTCCCGCCGACCGCGTCATCATCGCGTTTGGCTTCCGCCCCAGTCCTGCGCCGTGGTTTGGCGAAGTGGATGTCACCACCGACAACATTGGGCGCGTCATCGCGCATGGTCACCCACACCCACACCAGACCCGCAACCCCAAGATATTTGCCGGCGGCGACATGGTGCGCGGATCTGACCTGGTCGTTACCGCCGTTGCCGAAGGGCGCGCTGCTGCTGACGGAATACTCGCCTACCTCAATCTTGCCTGACACCCACCGAGCCTGCCGACCATGCCCACACTTCAGAACGACACCTTCCTGCGCGCGCTGTTACGCAAACCCACTGACCGCACCCCGGTCTGGATGATGCGGCAAGCTGGCCGTTATCTGCCGGAATATAACGAAACCCGCAAACGCGCGGGCGATTTTCTGTCCCTGTGCAAAAATCCGGATCTCGCCACCGAAGTCACCCTGCAACCCCTGACCCGCTTCCGGCTCGACGCCGCCATCCTGTTTTCCGATATCCTCACCATTCCTGACGCCATGGGGCTTGGCTTGACATTTGTCGCCGGAGAAGGGCCAAAATTTGAACGCCCCTTGCGCCAAGAATGGGAAATTCGCAACCTGTTCGTTCCCGACCCCGCCGAACATTTGCGCTATGTCATGGATGCCGTCGGGCAAATACGACGGGCACTGGATAACAGCGTTCCACTCATCGGTTTTTCCGGCAGTCCGTTCACCCTTGCCTGCTACATGATTGAAGGCGAAGGCGGCACCGATTTTGCCCACACCAAAAAAATGCTCTACCAGCGGCCTGACCTGCTGCATCACATTCTCGACATCAATGCACAAGCCGTCACCGCCTACCTCAACGCCCAAATCGAATCCGGCGCACAAGCCATCATGATTTTCGATACCTGGGGCGGCGCACTCGCGCACGACGCCTACCTCGAATTTTCACTCGCCTACCTGCAGCGCATCGTCAACCAACTGTCTCGTGAACGCGATGGCAACACCATCCCGGTGATTCTGTTCACCAAAGGCGGTGGACAATGGCTGGAGCTTATCGCTGCCACCGGTTGCGATGCCATAGGACTGGACTGGACCACCGATCTTGCTGCGGCCCGCCAACAAGTGGGGCAGCGTGTTGCGCTGCAAGGCAACCTCGACCCTGCCGTTTTGCTCACTGATCCGGACACCATTACCACACAGGTCAGCAACACTCTAGCCAGCTTCGGCCACGGTCACGGCCACATCTTCAACCTCGGCCACGGCATCAGCCAGTTCACTCCGCCCGAAAACGCCGCAGCGTTCGTCGAAGCCGTACACCGCCTGAGCCCGGCGTACCACACAGAAAAAAACGGATAGACGTCCCCGTCTTCAAGAAAAAACCATGTATGCCTTTTGGCATGGGCGGCAATATCAAAAACGCTTCGGAAACGACGCAAGCGCTGCTCATGTCGCATCTGTCGCCGCCGGTTTTTTCGGAATGGGCGGTGCGAAATGAAAGGCTGTGCCGAGCCGGTTCCAGTGATTGATGGTTCCAATCGCGAC
>JAJYHV010000042.1 GCA_021790515.1 Pseudomonadota bacterium | reverse complement strand
TGAAATGCAAGGCGCGACGGGCAGTCAAGGGTTATTCTCCCTTGGGTCAGTACCCAAGAAATAGCCTTGACAAGCGGTGCAACGCGGCAGTTCGCCCGCCAAGCCCCGTCCCGCCGTGCATGTTTTGCACGTTTTCAACGTGGCGGTTGCAACCAAATTGCGCACTCGCTTCGCCAATCTCCTTGGCATCGTAGTCCCGGCTACGGCCTTCGTCGTTCGTCTCGCGATCATCGCAATTTGGTCTGCTTTGCTCCTCGTGGAGGAGTTAATCAGCGCTTCCTCAACAATTCCATGGGCTCGACAAAACTATTAACGGGCGAAACTGTTTACATGCGTAGTATTTGTCATTTGCTGATAATGCCGTTAGAATGTGGACGTTTCTTACTGCTCATCATTATTCCGTGTCCACTGAAAATCTGGTTGATATTCGCCGAGTCAGTTTTTCTTACCGCAACCGATCGGTGTTGCGGGAGATTTCCATGCAGGTGCCGCGCGGCAAAGTCGTGGCGATTATGGGCGGGAGCGGTTGTGGCAAGACAACCTTGTTGCGTCTGATTGGCGGGCAATTGCGCGCTAATGCGGGGGAAGTGCTGGTTGGCGGGCAAAATGTGGCGCAATTGGACAATACTGCGCTGTACCGTTTGCGGCGCAAAATGGGCATGCTGTTTCAGTTTGGCGCACTGTTTACCGATTTGACCGTATTTGACAACGTGGCGTTTCAGATGCGCGAGCACACCGATTTGTCCGGGCAGATGATTCACGATTTGGTGTTGATGAAGCTGCATGCAGTCGGGTTGCGCGGCGCGCAACGATTAATGCCTTATGAATTATCGGGTGGCATGGCGCGACGCGCTGCGTTGGCGCGAGCCATTGCACTCGACCCGATGCTGATGATGTATGACGAACCATTTACAGGTCTTGATCCCATATCCATGGGGGTCATCGGCAATTTGATCCGCCGTTTGAACGATGCGTTGGGGTTGACGTCGATTTTGGTGACGCATGATATTGAAGAGTCATTGAAAATTGTGGATTACGTGTATTTTGTGTCCAATGGCAAGGTAGAAGCAGAAGGAACGCCGGAAGAGATTCGGGTGTCACAGCAGGCATTTGTGCATCAATTCGTGCATGCCGAGGAAGATGGCCCGGTACCTTTCCATTATCCCGCATCGGATTATGCGCAGGATTTGGGGATTGCCGATATGAGGCAAGCTGGAATGGGGCAGGCATGAAACCCGGTAACCCGTTTGTACGGATGGGGCATGCCACGCTGGAAGGCATCTCTCGATTGGGTACCGCTACCCGCTTTCTGTTACAGATTTTGTGGCGTTCGGGAACCAGTTGGCGGCGATTTCATCTCATTGTGCGCGAGATTTATTCCAGCGGTGTGTTATCGCTGATCATCATTGTCGTTTCCGGCCTGTTTGTCGGGATGGTGCTGGGTTTGCAAGGCTACCAGACTTTGCGTACGTATGGCTCGGCAGAGTCATTGGGGGTGTTGGTCGCGCTGTCATTGGTACGCGAACTGGGGCCGGTGGTGGCGGCTCTGTTGTTTGCCAGCAGGGCAGGTTCGGCGATAACGGCCGAGGTAGGGTTGATGAAGACGACGGAGCAATTGCAGGCCATGGAAATGATGGCGGTTGATCCGATGGCGCGTATCATCGCGCCGCGTTTTTGGGGTGGGGTGATTTCCATGCCGTTGCTGGCAGCGATTTTTTCCATGACCGGCATTTATGGCGGCTACATGATTGGTGTGCGATTGCTGGGTGTGGATGATGGTGCGTTCTGGTCACAGATGCAGTCCGCAGTGGATCTTCGTGATGATGTGGTAAATGGCATTATCAAAAGCGTTGTATTTGGTTTTGTCATCACTCTTATTGCCTTGTTTGAAGGGTATGATGCAGTGCCGACGGCAGAGGGTATTTCACGCGCGACGACAAGAACGGTGGTGACATCTTCTTTGGCGATTCTGGCGCTGGATTTCGTGTTGACGGCTTTTATGTTTAAAGGGGCATGACATTCATGGATAGAACCCTGCTCGATTTCTGGGTTGGCGTGTTTGTGGCGATCGGTTTGGCGGCGTTGTTTACCCTGGCACTCAAAGTGAGTAACGCCGACAGTTTTGATCAGGGAAAAACATATACAGTCAAGGCCAGTTTTAACAATATTGGTGGCCTCAAGGTGCGCTCGCCGATAAAAAGCGCGGGTGTCGTCGTGGGCAGGGTGAGTGATATTCATTTTGATAACCAGACGTTTGAGGCAGTGGTGGATTTTCGCCTGTCTGACAAATACCAGTTTCCCAAAGATACATCCGCTTCCATCATGACGTCTGGTTTGCTGGGTGAACAGTATGTGGCACTTGATGCGGGTGGCGATAGCCATAATCTGAAGAATGGTGACACGATACGTATTACCCAGTCGGCTGTTGTGCTGGAAAACCTGATCAGTCAGTTTTTGTATAACAAGGCAGCGGATAGTTCCAGTCAAGGTAATGCGGGCAACGCAGCCAATCCAGGCAACGTTCCTGCTGCGGGAGTGAAACCATGAAAAAACGTCGGACTGTATTCAAACCAGATTGGCGTGTGATGAAAAATATGGTGAAAAGAATTCAGATGCTGGTTGCAGGTTGTGCGCTGGGGGTATTGCCGCAGATAGCGTCAGCGCAGGTCATTACGCTTGATCAGGCCGTGCAGATGTGCATGAATGTCGATCCCAGCATCAAGGAAAAGCGTGATTTGGTCGAAGCAGCCAGGGCTTTGCTGGAAGAGGCGCAAGGTCATCGCGGACTGATTTTTGATGCCAACATGTTCGAGGGTTTCGCGCCCGCCGTACACGGCGGTTTTTATCAGGGTGGTGCTTACAGCGGCACGACGCCACGGGCAGACGGACCATTGCCGGATGGTTTGTCGGACTGGACTTCATTGCAGTTTGCCGTCATCAAGCCCTTGTATACCTTTGGCAAAATTTCTGAATACAGCGAAGCAGCAAAGGCGAATATCGAGGTGCAGCATGGCGAAGTGCTGTTGCGCCAGGCGGAAATGATCAAAAAAGTCAAACGGGCGTGGTACGCTTATTTGACCGCACGCGACATGCGTCGTTTGCTGGAGGACGTGCAGGGGCATTTGAATGATGCGATTTCTCTGGTAAACAGCAATCTTGCTGCCGACAATGGGCAATCCAAACAGACGGATTTGTATGCGCTGCAAGCTGCGCAGGGGATGTTGTCAAAATATATCATACAGGCGGTTGCCGTTGAAAACATCAGCATGGCTGGATTGAAATTGCTGACTGGCGTTGACCCTCACACCGATCTGGAAGTGGCGGACGATAGTCTTGCTCCCGTGCCGTTTCCCAAAGGAACCTTGCCCGATTTCAAGGCATTGGCGGTGGCTGACCGCCCGGAAATGATGCAACTTGAAGCAGGATTGCGAGCGCGGCGTGCGTTGGTGCAGGCTAAAAAAGACAGCCTTTACCCGAACATTTATGCCGGCATCATTGGTGAGGCAAATTATGCATCCAACCGTACCATGTTGAATAACCCGTATCTGTATGATCCGTTCAACAATGTCGGATTGACGCCGGTCATTGGTGTGAAATGGGATCTGGAAGCCAGTGTGTTACCGGCACAGATTGCGGAAGAAAAGGCGAAACTCGACGCATTGAATGACAAGGCGCAGTTTGCGCAGGCCGGCATTCCGTTCGAGGTGTCAGAGGCCTGGTACCATTTGCAGGCAGATTATCAGTCGCAACTGGCACTGGCAAAGGGATCCGCTGCTGGGCGGCGCTGGATGATTGCCGCACTGGCGGATTTTAATGCGGGACTGGAAAAGGCGGATAAGGTTGCCGATGCCCTGAAGACTTATGCGCTGACTCAGGCAGAGTATTTGCAGACCGTGGCCGATTATGATCTGGATGTAGCCGAACTGAACAAGGTGACCGGGCAGAATCGTTGATTTTCTTTTTGGCTTCAGTGGATTTTATGAGTAAAGGATTGGAACATGCTGCGAGTTTTTTTGCGATGTAGTTATGTGTTTTTGTTTTTGCTGACGTTTTCTTCAGCCAGAGCCAGCGATATTCCTCCCGACGTGCTGGTCAAGAATACGACCATGGAAGTCACCGGTATTCTCAAGCGCGATAAGGCGACATTTGCACAGGACAAGCAAAAACTTTACAGCATGATTGATGCCAAGGTGTTGCCGCACTTTGATTTTGCACAAATGACACAACTGGCGATTGGGCGTTATTGGCGTCAGGCAACACCACAACAGCAACAACAGCTCGTGCAGCAGTTCCGTACCTTGCTGGTGCGGACGTATGCCGGTGCGCTGGCTGCATTTAACAATCAGACCATTGAATTCAAACCATTCAGCATGGCACCGGAGAGTACCGACGTGACGGTGCAGACCCAGGTCAAACAACCGGGAGCGCAGCCAATTCCCATCGATTACAGTCTGGAAAAAACAGCGGCTGGATGGAAAGTATATGATGTGAGTATCGATAGCGTGAGTCTGGTCACCAATTATCGCAGCGCATTTGGTTCGGAAATCCATAAGGAAGGAGTGGCAGGCTTGTTGCGAACGCTCACTGCCCGCAATCAGCAAGATGTTGATGCCCCCAAGAAATGACATGACAGACGGCACATTTCATTTGCCTGCCGAAATAACCGTCGGTACAGCGCGCGGTGTGCTGGAGCACGCGCTGGATGCGATGCGTGCCGGAGGAGCACAAGTGCTGGATTTTTCTGACGTGCAACAGCTCGATTCAAGTGCCTTGGCAGTACTGTTCTCTTGCCAGCGAGAAGCAAAAAAACTCGGTATTTCGTTGCATTATGTTGATTTTCCGACCAATTTACTGGCGTTGGCAAGGTTGTATGGCGTAGACGGATTTTTTGTCGACCATTCATGAAAAATGTACCTGCCATTTCGGTTGAACGCATCTCAAAGCGTTTTGGTGGCTTGCAGGCATTGAAAAATGTCTCGTTGACCATAGAGCAGGGCGAATTTTTTGCTTTGCTGGGCGCTAATGGCGCAGGTAAAACCACGCTCATCAGTATTTTGGCCGGGTTGGCGCGAGCGGATACTGGCGAGGCACGGATCATGGGGCATTGCGTGCAGCATGATTATCGCGCAGCGCGCCGTCATCTGGGGGTGGTTCCGCAGGAATTGGCGTATGACCCCTTTTTTACCGTACGCGAAACCTTGCGCATTCAGTCCGGCTATTTTGGTTTGCGCCGGAATGATGACTGGATAGACGAAATCCTGACTCGTCTGGAGTTGTTATCGAAAGCCGACAGCAACATGCGTTCCTTGTCAGGTGGCATGAAACGTCGGGTTCTGGTGGCGCAGGCACTGGTGCACAAGCCGCCGGTCATCATTCTGGATGAACCGACAGCCGGTGTTGATGTTGCGCTGCGGCAATCTCTATGGCAGTTCATTCGTGAAATCAATCAGACAGGGCACACCATCGTGCTGACGACGCACTATCTGGAAGAAGCACAACATCTGTGCCGACGGATCGCGATGCTGAAACTGGGCGAATTGGTGGCGCTGGATGATACCGCGAGCCTGTTGAAAGCGGCCGGAGATCTGGAATTGCATATTGCTGTCAATCCGGATCATTTGCCACCCGAATTGCTGTCACGAGCAAAATCATTGGGTAATGCACGCTATTGTCTCGCGCTGGCTTCGGCTGATGAGTTGGAGCAGGTGTTGTGTGTTTTACGTACAGCAGGTGTGTCTCTGGAAGACGTCAGTTTGCATCGTCCTGATCTGGAAGATGTTTTTGTACAGATGATGGAGCGGACATGATTGGATTTTTAACCCTGTTCAATAAAGAAGTACTGCGTTTCTGGCGGGTTTCGTTTCAGACCGTGCTTGCCCCGATGATTACCGCCTTGTTGTATTTGATGATTTTTTCACATGCATTGTCACATCATGTCAGTGTATATCCGGGTGTGGGTTATATTGCTTTTCTGGTGCCGGGGTTGGTGATGATGTCAGTGCTGCAAAACGCCTTTGCCAACAGTTCGTCCAGCCTGATTCAGTCCAAGATCACCGGCAATATCGTTTTTGTGCTGCTGCCACCTATTTCTTACGTGCAATTTTTTCTCGCTTATCTTTTGGCGGCAGTGGTGCGTGGCCTGGTCGTGGGAGCAAGCGTTCTGATTGGCACGATGCTATTTACACCGGTGCATATTGCCATGCCTTTGCTGAGTTTGGCGTATGCCATTCTGGGCGGTGGAATGCTTGGGGCGTTGGGCATTATTGCCGGCATTTGGTCAGAGAAGTTTGATCAATTGGCAGCCTTCCAGAATTTTCTTATCATGCCGCTGACTTTTTTGTCCGGCGTATTTTATTCCATTCACAGCTTGCCTCCTTTTTGGCTGGATATCTCTCGGTTCAACCCGATTTTTTATATGATTGATGGCTTTCGCTATGGGTTTTTTGGCCAGAGCGATGTATCATTGTCGGTTGGCTTCCCCGTGGTAGTCGGATGTTTTTTGGCGTTGTCGGCCATTTGCTTGATATTATTGCAACGTGGTTACAAATTGCGTTATTGAATGGGGAGAGATGTGTATGGAAGAACCGTTGACTGAAATCATTCGGGGCGCCATTCTGGCTGCACTGCCTTGCCAATCCTTGCAGGTCAGTGGTGATGGGCAGCATTTTGAGGCAGTGGTGGTGAGCGCGGCATTTGAAGGAAAAAGCCGTTTGGCGCGTCATCAGCTGGTGCTGGACAGCTTGAAAGAGCGTCTGAAAGAGGAAATTCACGCCCTGTCCATCAAGACTTTTACACCTCAACAGTGGCAGGAAACGCAGCACTGATGGATAAACTGGCAATTCAGGGCGGGCAATCCCTGCGGGGCGAAATTCGTATCTCGGGTGCAAAAAATGCGGCGTTGCCGATTTTGTGTGCGGCACTATTGAGTGCTGATACCCTGCATCTGGATAACCTGCCAAAACTGCGCGATATCAGTACGACATTAACCTTGCTGGGGCATATCGGTTGTCAGATCAGTCTCGACGAACGGGGTGGAATCGACCTTTGCTCGGCGCAGTTGGCCCGACTCGAAGCGCCATATCATTTGGTCAAGACCATGCGGGCGTCGATTCTGGTATTGGGCCCGATTTTGACGCGGTACGGCGAGGCCAGGGTGTCGTTGCCGGGTGGTTGCGCAATTGGTTCACGGCCAGTCGACTTGCACATCAAAGGTTTGCAGGCGATGGGTGCAGACATCCAGATTGAACATGGTTATATTCTGGCACGCGCCAACCGCTTGCAGGGCGCGCGCATCGTGATGGAAAATGTGACGGTGACCGGCACGGAAAACCTGATGATGGCAGCAACCTTGGCGCAAGGGGTGACTGTGCTGGAAAATGCGGCACGAGAACCGGAAGTGGTCGATCTGGCGCGTTGCCTGGTCAGCATGGGGGCACGTATTCAGGGAGTCGGGACGGACACCATCGTTATCGAAGGTGTGGAGCGTTTGCATGGTGCGCAACATACCATTTTGCCTGACCGGATAGAAACCGGTACATATCTGGTGGCAGCGGCCATGACACAGGGTGACATCGTGTTGACGCACAGCAGTACGGATACGCTGGATGTCGTGCTGGATAAATTGCGCGAAGCCGGCGCCCAAATACATTGCGCTGGCGACCGGATTGCCTTGCGTATGGATGTGCGCCCTCAGGCAGTCAATCTGCGTACCGCACCCTATCCGGCTTTTCCGACCGATATGCAGGCGCAGTTCATGGCGATGAATTGCATTGCCAGTGGTGTGGGACGCATTACGGAAACCATTTTCGAAAATCGGTTCATGCATGTGCAGGAAATGCAGCGTCTGGGCGCCAGGATTGAAATCGAGGGTAATACGGCGCTGGTTCGCGGTGTAGAACGATTGCAGGGCGCCACTGTGATGGCAACGGATTTACGGGCATCGGCATCATTGGTGTTGGCGGCTTTGGTGGCCGAGGGTGAGACTGTGATTGAACGTATCTATCATATCGATCGTGGATATGAATGTATTGAAGAAAAATTCAATCAGCTCGGAGCCAAGGTTCGGCGCGTGCATTGAACGCGTGCATTGAAAGGGAACAACATGATTACCATTGCATTGTCCAAAGGGCGTATTTTTCAGGAAACCGTTCCTTTATTGCAGGAAGCGGGCATTGTGGCGGGCGAGGACCCGGAAAAATCCCGTAAACTGATTATCCATACCAATCATCCGGATGTTCGTTTGCTGATTTTGCGCGCGACCGATGTGCCCGTATATGTGCAGCATGGGGCAGCAGATCTGGGTGTGGCCGGACGTGATGTGTTGATTGAGCATGGCGGGGAAGGTTTGTATCAACCGATGGATTTGAAAATTGCCCGCTGCAAGATGATGGTGGCCGCGCATCCGGCATTTGATTATGCGCGTGCGGTCCGGTTGGGTCAGCGGTTGCGCGTAGCCACGAAATACCCGACGATTGCACGTGATTTTTTCGCTGAACGCAGCATGCACATCGACTTGATAAAATTGTATGGTTCGATGGAATTGGCGCCCTTGGTCAAATTGTCCGATGTGATCGTTGATTTGGTCAGCAGTGGCAGTACACTCAAGGCGAATGGCCTGGTGTCGGTGGCGGATGTCATGGATATCAGCTCGCATCTGGTGGTGAATCAGGCGGCGCTCAAGCTGAAGAGGCAAGAATTGCAACTCGTGCTGGACAGCTTTTCTCGCGCGTTGGCAGCCTGACTTATGCCGGATCTGCTGCGTGATGCCAGCATTCGGCGTATCCTGATGATCAAATGGAGCGCTCTGGGTGATATTGCGATGGCAAGTTGTATCATGGAGGATATTCATCGAGCGTTTCCTCATGCCCGCATCGATCTGCATACCTTGCCGCCGTGGGATAAACTGTTTCTGGACGATCCGAGATTTTCGACCATCATTTCGCTCGATGTGCGTGCGCGTCGTCATCGCTGGTCAAGATTGTGGCAATGGGTATCGCTCGTTCGACATAACCATTATGATTTGATTGTTGATTTGCAATCCAATGATCGCTCACGCATGATGCTGCGATTGCTGAAGCTGACGGGCAACGCAACGCGGTATCTGATTGGCAATACGCCAGCGCGGGTATATCATTTCAGTGGCCCGCCGCATGCCATGCAGATGAATCCGGTCGAGCGGATGCGCATGGCGTTGCGTGCAGCGGGCATTCCGACGCTGACCCCCCGTCCGGTATTGCATATCGATGCAGCAAGACGCGAACGCGTGGCGCAACTGTGCAGACAACAAGATTTGCAGGCAGGGCGGTATGCGTTGTTTTACCCGGGTTGTCAGGCGGCAGGGTATCTGAAACGCTGGGGCGAAGCAAATTACGCGGCGCTGGCGCGACTATTGATTGACCGGCAACGGGTGGATAAAGTTGTACTGATAGGCAGTCAGGACGAACTGGAAGATTGTCGGCGTATCGTTGAAATGGCCGGTACGGGTGTGGTGAATCTGTGTGGACAAACCGAAGTGCTGGATATCGTGCCGTTGGCAGAAGGCGCGTGTTATCAGGTCGGCAATGACACCGGCACCGCGCATCTTGCGGCATCTGCCCCTGTGCCGATGGCCGTGGTGTGCGGCCCGACCGACGCCTATCGCGTGCGCCCGCAGGGCGACAATGTGGTGGCACTACAGGCCGATTTACCGTGCAAAAACTGTTATTGCAAACAGGCGTGCGATCACCACACCTGTATGCGACTCATCACTCCCGACCTCGTTTTTTGTGCATTGACGGAGCCGGCACCGGTGGACAGAGTGATGATGATTGCTGTGGGAAATCGCTAAGGAAGCGCTGATTCATTCCCACACGGTCGCGACACCGGTCTGGCGGGATGGGGTGCAAGGCGCCATTCGCCGCCAATGGCTGGCACCCTTGACAAGAATGGCAATGCGGTAAAGCTCGCCAGACCACGTCCCGCCGTGCATGTTTTGCACGCTTCCAACGTGGCGGTTGCAACCAAATCGTGCGCTCGCTTCGCCGACCTCCTTGGCATCGTCGTCCCGGCTGCGACCTTCGTCGTCCAACTCGCGATTACCGCGAGTCGGCCTGCTTTGCTCCTCGTGGAGGAGTTAATCAGCGCTAATATACTTTAAATTCCGTTTTCTGAGACGCCCCCAAGATGACGTAGCGGATGGGTATTGCTGGCATAATAAATTTTGATTAAATATCAAAGTAAATATATTTAACTTTTATTAAACAAATGGTACCTCCATAATACCAAGGATCTATCGACTTTTCGTGCGCGCCGGCGAATCGATTGAGTGTATCTCACCATGCCCTATACGGAGATTGTCATGCCATTAAACCCGAATTCCATCATTCTTGTGCTCATCTCTGTCGTACCATTACTACTTTGGGCGATGGGGCTTTTCGGGAGTGTGCTGGCGGGCAAACATGCCCGACGTATAGCGCGCATGAGTAGTGCTGTTGCCGGATTGTCTTTTTTTTGCGCAGGGCTTGCCGCACTATTGTATGCCGCTCGCGGAAAAGCTCTGACGATAACTCCATTCTCCTTTGCATTGCCTGGAAACATGGGGGCGGCGGCTCTGAGCATTTATATCAATACAGTCACGGTGATAATGCTCTGTCTTGTTTCTTTCGTCGGATTCGTGGTTTCTCGTTACGCACGCAACTATCTTCATGGTGAAAAACATCAGGGGCGTTTTTATACCTGGCTGAATCTTACGCTCGCATCCATCCTGACGTTGATCGTGTCCGGCAATATGCTCATGTTCGTATTGGTATGGATGACTACTAGCCTTTGCTTGCATCACCTCCTGATGTTTTATCCGGAGCGGGCCGGGGCTGTACTTGCTGCACGTAAAAAATTGATTGTCAGCCGGATGGGAGAACTTAGCCTGCTGATAGCCGTGTTGCTTATTGGCGCTACCCTGCACACGATGACGTTCGATGCGCTGTTTCATGCCATGGCAGCAATGAGCGGGCCGTTCCCGCTTTCACTCAAATGGGCCAGCGGGCTCATTGTGGTGTCCGCCGTACTTAAAACGGCCCAATTCCCTTTGCAAGGCTGGCTGATTCAGGTAATGGAGGCTCCCACGCCTGTGTCGGCCTTGCTGCATGCTGGCATCGTCAATGGCGGCGCTTTCCTGATCATTCGCATGAGTCCGATCATGTCGCAGGCCGTTGATGCTTCCAACGCTCTGGTCATCATCGGATTAGTCACGATCGCTGCCGCCGGGCTGGTCATGCTGACCCAAACCAGCATCAAAGTATTTTTGGCCTGGAGTACCACTGCCCAGATGGGATTCATGCTGCTGGAATGTGGATTTGGTCTGTACAGTCTGGCAATGCTGCACTTGGTCGCGCACTCTTTGTACAAAGCGCACGCTTTTCTGTCTTCGGGCAGCGCCATTGATATTTTCCGCGCACCAGCCGTGCATCCGGCGCACGCCATGGCCACGTTTTGGCAATGGATCGTCGTGCTTGCTTTCGCAGGTCTGATAACGATCGGCGTCGGGACAGCCTTTGGTGTGACTCCAAAGGGTCAGCCCGCACTCCTGGCTTTGGGCGTAATCCTCGCGGTAGCCATGACCCAGTTATTGCTCCAGTCTTTCAAGGCGGGCATGGGAGCGGCTTTCATCGCGCGCGCGGCCGGTCTCAGTGCGCTGGTCTGTACCGCTTATTTCAGCTTGCATGCCGTGTTTCATTTCATGCTGGCAACGAGCTTGCCGGCCATGCCTTTGATCAACGGCCCCGGCCAGTTCGTTCTCATCGGGCTGGTGATGCTGGTATTTTTTGGCATTCTGCTGATTCAGCAAAGCTTGCCTGAGCTGGACAGATACCCTTTCGTGCGTCGAGCTTACGTGCATCTTTATAACGGTTTGTATGTCGATATCCCGTTTTCGCTGCTGGTACAACGGGTTTTTCCGATATATGTCAAACAAAAAGGAGCCAAATCATGAACCGCTCGGCGACCATACTTTCGAAGTGGTCAGCCAGTGTCATGGATGCCGGCATCAACGATGATCATGCAACCGACAGAATCGGTGGTGCGCATGCATCAGCTCTGCTTGAAGCTACGGTGAAATCAGTATGCCAGCGAATCGCTCCGCTCTGGCCGCTTGACGCTTTTGTGGCGGTCAGTCCTTATTTCGGCCTGCGCGATCAGGACTTTGAACAGGCGAACGCGACGCTTGGCCGGGTGGCCAGATCTTCCCTGGTCATGCCGCGTCGTTATTACCGCGAGCAAATCTCGACAGGCCGTATTGCCCGGGCCGATCTGGAACATGCGCTAAAGCAACAGGGGCTCAATATGAGCGCTGCAGAGGTGGAAACGGCTCTCGTCAACGACACATCCATATTGCCGACCCCGATCCCGCTCGTTTCGGATGTTTTGGAAGAGATAGGCAACACCCAATGGACCAAGTTTGTCGTAGAACAAATCAGCCAGTTTTCCGCCGCCTATTTCGATCAAGGGCAAGCCATTTGGTCGATGCCATGGCAGAATGAATCCCTTTATGATGCGTGGCGTCATTTTGCCGGAATCGACCTGAACCCCAGGATAATGGGTTTGTATGGTATCAGGGCAGCAGTCGCTGCATTGCCTGCTCTGCCGATAGACACAATTGCTCTGGCGGTGCATACGCTCGCCATACCGGCGGACATGCTGGAAGATTACCTGCTTGCCGCTTTGATGAATATCGGCGGCTGGGCGTCCTGGGCACGTTACCTGCGCTGGGAGCGCGAATTGGTTGATGAGCAGGAAGACTCCATCGTCGCCTTGCTCGCCATCCGCCTTGCCTGGGAACTGCTCCTGCTGAACACGCGACAGAACGATGCGCTGGGAAAAGCGTGGCGGCTAACTCTGCAACAAGCGTCGGCACACGGCGCGCAAGAACGCACACAACTGGATTTTGCCCTGCAAACGGCTTTTGAACTCGGTTACCAGAAGAAAATCATTGCGGAACTTGCCCATCCTGAACGGCAGGCGTTGGCAAGAACGTCTGTCCCGGTTCGCCCGGCTGTACAGGCCGCATTCTGCATTGATGTGCGATCAGAGGTTTACCGGAGAGCGTTTGAAACGGTCGCACCTACTGTGCAAACAATCGGTTTCGCAGGATTTTTCGGCGCTTTCATGGAATTTGTCCCACTGGGAGCATCCAAGCCGCGGATTCATCTGCCAGTGTTGCTGACCCCCAGCTGGCGGGGACACGAGCATATTCGCGGCGCTAGTGTCCGGGAAGTGGAAAACGCTATCAGTCGCCGTCGTCGCCGCCTGCACAGCGCCGATAACTGGAAGGCATTCAAGAGTTCGCCCTCATCGTGTTTTTCGTTCGTCGAATCAAGTGGACTGATTTATGGTCCGAAATTGCTTGGAGATAGCTTCGGATGGAGCCGTCCTGTGCCTCATCCGGCAACCAAAGGGATCGACCAAAAATTCAGTGGTCGCCTCGTTCCGAGCCTGGAGGCGGTTTCTCATGAACCGAAAAATACCCAGACCAGGCAAAAATCGATTGAAAACCAGATAGTCGGTATCCCCTTGGAAAACCGTGGCACTTCGGCGGAAACGACATTAAGAGCCATGTCGATGACCAGCAATTTTGCGCGATTGGTTCTGCTGGTCGGGCATGGCAGCAGCACGGTCAACAATCCGCATGCCACAGGGCTCGATTGCGGGGCCTGTGCAGGCCAAACCGGTGAAGTCAGCGCCCGAATCATCGCTACTTTGCTGAATGATCCCGAAGTGCGCGAAGAACTTGCGCAAAAGGGTATTCACATACCGGCAGACACCCGGTTTGTCGGGGCTTTGCATGATACGACAGTCGATGAGGTGTCCTTGTTCGATATCGAAGGGTTGGAATCAACGCACGCACAAGATTTGCAACAATTGCGTCAATGGCTCACGCAGGCAGGGCGATTGGCCCGGATGGAGCGCTCCGTTTTGCTCGGCATTCCGGATTCGCCTGCGGAAGTTGTTGACGCCCTGATTCAGGAGCGTAGCCGGGACTGGTCGCAGGTTTATCCGGAATGGGGTCTTGCCGGCAATGCCGCTTTTATTGCCGCGCCCCGTTCCAGAACCATAGGGATCAATCTTTCCGGAAGGTCGTTTTTGCACGACTACGAATGGCGCAAAGATGAAGGCTTTGGTATTTTGGAGCTCATCATGACTGCGCCGATGGTGGTCGCCAACTGGATTAATATGCAGTATTACGGATCCGTTGTCGATAATAAACGCTTTGGTAGCGGCAATAAAGCCTTGCACAATATCGTGGGCGGCTCTATCGGCGTATTGGAGGGAAATGCTGGTGATCTACGCGTCGGATTGCCATTACAGTCGCTCCATAATGGTGAACGATGGGTGCATGAACCGTTACGATTGAACGTGTTTCTCGAAGCGCCGAAACCGGAGATCGATCGAATCATTGCCAAACATGAGCTCGTGCGCGAGCTCGTCGAAAACCGGTGGCTGTACCTGTTTCAAATCGACGATGAGCACGGGCGCATCTACCAGCGCAACACGGACAAGCAATGGCAATGCGTGTCATGATATTGCCGACGATTACTGGCGTACCTTACCTCAGGTCAGGAGCCGACGAAATCATGAATTTTAGCCAATCCATTTACAGGGGCTCAACCGTAGCCCTGCTCACCCAGCACGGCAAGGAGAGAGTCATCGCTCCTCTGCTGGCCTCGACTATCGATTGTCAAGTGATGCAGGTGCGCGGCTTCGATACTGACCAGCTGGGTACGTTCACGCGCGACACCCCGCGTCCGGGCACGCAACTCGAGGCGGCGCGGAAAAAGGCACGCATCGGTATGGAGCTGGCGAAGTTGACTCTCGGACTCGCCAGTGAAGGCAGCTTCGGACCCGATCCGTTCACCGGCATGCTTTCCTGGAACGTGGAGATGGTCGTCTGGATCGACGATACGCTGGACATCGAAGTCGTTGGCGTCGCCTCCGGCGCGACCAATTTTGCCCATCTGCTCACCGCAAACCGGGAACAAGCCGAGGCATTCGCCCGTACGGCAGGCTTTCCCCAACACGGTTTGGTGGTGCGCCCGCAACACGAGGACGATCCACGCATCCGCAAAGGCATGACTGACTGGGAAACACTGCGCGATGCCTTCCGTTGGGCCTGCGATGAAGCGAACAATGGCTGCGCCTTCCTGGAAACCGACATGCGCGCCCATATGAACCCCATGCGCATGGAAATCATTGCCCAGGCCACACAGGATCTCGCACACAAGCTTTGCACCCTGTGCCCGGTCTGCAACACGCCAGGATTCCAGATCGCAGAACACATTCCCGGCCTGCCTTGTGAGGATTGCGGTGCCCCGACCCGGGAAGCCCGGGCGGATATCCGTCGCTGCACCCGATGCGGTCACCAGATAACAGTCGATCGCTTGGTGAAGACGGCGCCCGCGGGTCGTTGCAACGGGTGCAACCCGTGAGGCGTCGTGGAGATGCGGCCTGAGTCAGATATCGCGCCGATTGAATATCTTTTATCATTCGGGATGTCGATCATTGACTGCGAATTGCGCCTTGCAACCCATCCCGCCAGACTGATGACGTCAACGTATTTTGATATGTAATTCGCGCAGTTGTTTTTCGTCGACATGGTTGGGTGCTTGCACCATGAGGTCGTTGGCACGCTGGGTTTTCGGGAAGGCGATGACGTCACGAATCGATTCAGCACCGGTCATCAAGGCAACCAGACGATCGAGTCCAAAGGCAAGACCGCCATGCGGTGGTGCGCCATATTGCAGGGCGTCGAGCAGGAAGCCAAATTTTTCACGCGCTTGTTCCGGGCTGATGCCAAGTGCCTGAAAGACGATATCCTGTACGGATGGCTGGTGAATACGCACCGAACCGCCGCCGACTTCCCATCCGTTCAAGACCATGTCGTAAGCGCGTGACAAGGTTTTGCCGGGATCGCTGGACAAGAAATGTTCGTGGCCGAGTTTGGGGGCGGTGAAAGGGTGATGCAAGGCATCCCAGCGCTTTTCGTCTTCGTTGTATTCAAACATGGGAAAATCAATGACCCAGAGCGGACGCCAATTTCCTTCAGGTTTACCGACCCGCAAACGTAAGGCGCCCAGCGCATCGTTGACGATTTTTTGTTTGTCGGCGCCAAAGAAAATCAGATCGCCATTGCCTGCTTGCGTGCGTTGCAGGATTTCCTGTAACACATTTTCCGGCAGGAATTTGACAATGGGCGATTGCAGACCGGTTTCGTTGATTTGCGTGACATCGTTGATCTTGATCCAGGCCAACCCCTTGGCGCCATAGATTTTGACGAATTCCGTGAGTTCGTCGATATCTTTGCGCGATAAAGCAGCTCCTCCCGGAACTTTCAGTGCGGCAACCCTGCCATTTGGCAGGTCAGCCGCAGCGCGGAACACCTTGAATTCGACGGTACGCATGAGATCGGTCAGATCGGTCAATTCGAGTGCAATGCGCAGGTCGGGTTTGTCTGAGCCGTAGCGATGCATGGCTTCCGTCCAGGTCATGCGTGGAAAGGGTTGCGGTAATTCGACTTGTAGCACGCCCTGGAACAGTTGGTAAATCATGCGTTCGGTGATTTGCATGATTTGTTCTTCGTCGAGAAATGAGGTCTCGATGTCAACCTGGGTGAATTCGGGTTGTCGGTCGGCGCGCAAGTCTTCGTCGCGGAAACATTTGGTAATCTGAAAATAACGATCGAAACCAGAAACCATCAGCAGTTGTTTGAACAGTTGTGGCGATTGTGGCAAAGCATAAAATTCGCCCGCATGAACGCGGGACGGCACCAGATAATCGCGGGCACCTTCGGGTGTGGAACGGGTCAGCATGGGGGTTTCGATTTCCATGAAGCCATTTTCGTCCAGATAATCGCGCAATACTTTGGTGACACGGTAGCGCAAGCGCATGTTGGACTGCATGTTGGCGCGGCGTAAATCCAGATAACGATAAGTCAGCCGTATGTTTTCCGACAGATTGTCATCATCAATCTGGAAAGGTGGTGTGGCCGAATGGTTGAGAATTTCAATATCGTGCGCCAGCAATTCGATTTCGCCCGTGGCGAGTTGTAAATTATAGGTGCCTTCCGGGCGCAGACGGATTTTGCCGGTAATTTTCAGTACAAATTCGCTACGTATCTGTTCAGCAATGTGAAATGTTTCGGCACGATCGGGATCGCATACCACTTGCAGCAAGCCTTCGCGATCGCGCAAGTCAATAAAAATAACACCGCCATGATCGCGGCGACGATGTGCCCAGCCGGAAACGGTAACAATCTGGTCGAGGTGCGCGCGATGGAGCGCGCCACAATAATGAGTACGCATGATAAATTACTTCAGGAAGTGGTGATGGAATGTAAATTTGAGGCGGATTGTACATGATCGGATGCACTGGCGACGCCCATGGAAACAATGTACTTGAAGGCGGTATCTACGCTCATGTCAAGCTCGATGGTTTGCTCTTTTCTGACGAAGAAATAAAAACCATTGACCGGACTTGGTGTGGTTGGAATGAAAACGGCAATATGATCTTCATCCAGCCGGGTTTCGATTTCTGTTGGCAGATTGGTCTGGAAGGCGAGTGACCAACTGTCCGGATGCGGGTAGTGTACCAGCAGTACTTTTCGGAATGCATTGCCATTGCCGGACAACAGTGAATCGGAAACCTGCTTGACACTGGAATAAATCGACTTTACTACCGGGATGCGTCCCATTAACCCTTCCCACGCCTGTAGCAGGCGCTGACCCAGGACGTTGGTGGTGACGATCCCGCTGAGAAGGATGACGAGCAGCATCAACACCACACCCAGTCCCGGTATTTTGACACCCAGCCAGGCTTCCGGTCGCCATGTGGGCGGTAACAGAAGCAGACTTTGATCCAGTGTGGAAATAATCAGGTTTAACGCATAAAGCGTAATGCCAAGCGGCACCCAGAGCAAAAGCCCGGTGATAAAGTAACGTTTCATCCAGTCTGGCCGGTTTAATTGACGCAGGCAGGGCAGTTACCGGTCCCGCAAGCGGGAGCAGCCGCAGGAGCGGCTGGCGGATTCTTGAAATCGGTGGCATAGTAACCGCTGCCTTTCAGTTGAAAACCCGCAGCAGAGATCTGTTTGCTGAACGATTGTTGTCCGCATTGCGGACAAGCGGTGAGCGGGGCGTCGCTCATTTTTTGCATGACATCCTGTGTAAAACCACAATGTTCACATTTGTAGACATAAATAGGCATGATGACTCCTTTGGCTCAATAATCTCAATTGTACCGTAATCGGCGATATTTTACTGGCATTTGCCGTAACTTGCGCACAACTTGCGTGGTAGTTTGACGTCGCACCCAGGAATGTATGGGCAAGATGCTGTTTTCACAAGAGCTGTGCCACATGCCGGATTTATGGCGTGACTGATTTGTTACCGTGTGATTGCGACTGCAGACTGGCAGAATTAGCGCGTTGGATTCTGCATGTCAGGTCAGCGTCAGAGATTGTTGGCATGATAAGCGCTTCTGTGATAGCTTCTGCACTTTTACCGTAGCATGAATATGACGTGTCAATATGACGTGCGTGGTGTGCATGGCGTGTATGACGTGTGGATGGTAACAGTTGAAATTTGACAGGATGGTAATAATGGTAAAATCAGAACGATGGCATGACACGATACCATCCTTGGCGGGATGGCTGCTGGCAGGGTTGATGGTATTGGGGCTCACCGGGTGCGGGCAGAAAAAAGACACACACCCGGGACAACCGGTGACCAAACGCGAGGCTATCTTCAAACAGATATTGCGCACCCTGGAACCCATGGGGCGCATGGTACGTGGTAACAAAGACTATGATGCTGCAGAGTTCTTGCAGTACGCCACTAAATTGCAAACGCTTTCTACACAACCATGGCCGTATTTTACTCCTGGCAGCGTGTATTCGCCGAGCCGTGTCAAGAATACCGTATGGAGCAAACCGGATGAATTCAAAGCAGCGCAACAGAAATTCATCTCGGCTGTGACCACGTTACATACGCAGGCGGCAACCAACAATATGGAGGCAATTCGTCCAGCGTTTCATGCGGTGGAAAGCAGTTGCAAGTCATGTCACCAGGAATTTCGTGGCCCACCACGGTAGCCATTTTGCTTCATGCTGATCGATCTGATTGTTTCTACGTTGGTTTTTTTTGCCGCAACATGGGGATTACGGCGTTTTTTTGATGCGCAGGACATCCCTACCGGCATTGCCCGCTCCATCATGATTCTGGTCTTGGCAACGGCGGCATCCATGGCGTCGTCATCCTTGCTGTCATGGTTGCTCGACGAACCGGACAGCAACGCACAAATGATGCATGTCATTTCGCAACAGGCAGGGTTGCCAGACATGCAACGCTAGGAGCCACATCAATCCATTCTCGCCATCCGGTTCATGACGAAACAAATCAATGCTTCCTTCATTGCCCGGGCGTGAAAGCAATCAGTGTGGTGACGCTGGCGGCCAACAACAAAAAAATCAGCGCGCGCAAGTTGCTGGCCATCTGCACGCGTTCCGGCATGGTTTTTGTCTCTGGCGGTAGCGGTTTGTCGCCGGTAATCATGGGTGATAACAGATCATCGTATTTGAAAAAACGATAAAACAGAATTGCGCCCACGTGCAGCACAACCAGTGCCGCCAGGATATCAAAGCTCTCGGCATGCCAGGCAGACAACGTTTCGCTGCTTGCATCGCTGACCCAATGTGCCCATGGTCCCGCTGTCGAGACTGCGTCATTAGTAAACAACCCTGTGACAGTGACGCTGGCAACAGCCAGCAGCAACAGCATGACAGCCAGGCTGCCAAGCGGATTGTGTCCGATGCGGTAATGGCTGTGACGCTGGAACAGCGTAGGCAGATAACCCGGAATGTTGGCCGCTTCCTGCCATAAATAAACAAAATGGTTGTTGCGACTACCCCATATTCCCCACAACAGCCGAAACAGTAACAATGCCAGCGTCACATAACCCGCAAGCAAATGCCAACGCATGGTGGATATGGTGTTGAAGCGGGTGGCCGTCAGCCATGCAATGGTGCAGGCGATGAGCAACGTCCAGTGAAACAGGCGGGTAGGGACATCCCATATCTTGATACGTGAAGGTACATCAGCATGATTTGGCATGGATATCATGTCTTTTTCCTCCTGATCCAACCGGTTCGCCCGGTGTCTTGCAAAATGGTATCGATACCTTCTTCGTTGGCGTACAAATGCAATCGATACCCGACTTGCCGCCACTGACGGCACTCTTCCTGTAATGCGGCATGTGACAATGGATTTGCTGTCAGCCAGTCATGTGGCAAACCAAGGTCGCTGTTTTCACGGTCAAAAGAAAAAACCAGTGGGTGAATGGATGGTGTTGCCCGGTTGCGGCATAACAATACCGCCAGACGCAAGCTCAAACTCATGGCATGGACGGGAGAACCGAAATTCAGGCCGCGCAGTTTTTCGGAGCCGCCACGTTGCAGATTTACCAGCATGGACAATTGTGTTTGATTTTTTTGCGAAAATCCTGGCATATCGGCATGGGCGAGAATATACGCGCCATGTTTGTGGTAACCAGAATGGGCTATCGACAATCCGACCTCGTGCAGTTTTGCTGCCCAATCGAGGTAACTGGCATATTCTTCCAGAATATTTGCCGGCAAATCCATCTGTTGACTGGCCTGTGCAAACAGGTGTCCGGCCAGTTTTGTCACTCGATTGGCCTGTTGCCCGTCCACGTGGTAACGCCGCATGTATTGATTGACAGTGGCATTACGCATGTCCTGGTGATGAAAACGCCCCAATAAATCATATAGAACGCCTTCGCGTAGCGCACCGTCCGCCACGGTCATGGAATCAATGTCAAATTCGGCAAATATGCCGTTCATGATGGCAAAACCACCGGCAAAAACCGGCTTCCGGTCAAATTTCATACCGGGAAAATCCAATCGGTTTTGGTGACCACAGGCCAGCATCGTTTCACGCAAACGTTGCAGGCCGTCGCGAGTAATTCCTTCTTGCGCCCAACCATTTTGCACCAGAATGTCGCTGATGATGCGCGCGCTGCCGCTGGAACCGATAGCAACTTGCCATTTGCCGCGATAATTGGCCGCGATGCTCTGCGCCTGAGTGCGGGCAGCAATTTCGGCTTGCGCCAGATTGTGTGTATTAATGCTCCCGTCCGGAAAGAAGCGTTGTGTGTAATGCACACAACCTAAATGCAGACTTTCGGTAATCAGTGGCGTCATGCCGGCACCGATGACACATTCGGTTGAGCCACCGCCAATGTCGATAATCAGCCGACTCTGTTCTGATTTTGGCAGGCTGTGTACAACGCCAATGTACACCAATCGTGCTTCTTCTCGTCCTGCAATGATTTCAATCGGATAGCCCAGTGTTGCTTCGGCCAGAGCCAGAAATTCGGGCGTATTTTCCGCCACACGCAAGGCACTGGTACCAACACAGCGCACAGCTCCCTGCGGCAATCCGCGCAGGCGCTCGGCAAAACGCCCAAGACAAGCCAATGCGCGGGTTTGTGACGCAGCATCCAGCCGTTGATCGGCACCGATGCCAGCAGTCAGTCGGACAGGTTCTTTCAACGCATCAAGTGGATACAGTTGATCGTCAAGTACACGGGCAATCTGTAATTTGAAACTGTTGGAACCTAAATCGACAGCAGCCAGTATATTGTATTCTTCCATGATATTCGGTTCAGATATTCGGTTCAGATATTGCGTTCGAATGTTCGCTTCAATCAGCCTGCCGCATGCCGCAAGAACGTTTTTACACGAATGCCCATGATACGCAAGCTGGCGAAGTATACCGTAACCGCCAGGACAAGCAGCAAACACAAATGTAAAATTCGGGTAGAAAAGTGACCGGTCAGCCAATCGCTGTCATGCCCGCTGGCTGCAACCAGCGTCCATGCCATCAGATTGCTGGCCAGAATGATTTTTAGCATGAAGGCAGGCCATCCCGGTAACGGAGAATAAATGCGCTGGCGGCGCAATTGCCAGAGCAACACACCGGCATTCAGGCAGGCGCCAAGCCCGATGGCTAGCGCCAGACCGGCATGTTGCAAGGGAGCGATGAACAGCAAATTCATAATTTGTGTGGCGGCGAGCGTCATCAGCGCGATTTTGACCGGCGTTTTGATGTTTTGGCGGGCATAAAAGCCGGGGGCAAGAATCTTGACCATGATTAATCCCAGTAATCCAATGCTGTAGGCGACGAGTGCCTGTCTGGTCATCCAAACATCGTACACTTTGAAATGACCATATAAAAACAGGGTGCTGATAAGCGGTAATGCCAGCACAGCAAGGCCGACAGCGGCAGGCAACGCGAGCATCAGGGTGAGTCTCAACCCCCAGTCAAGCAGTTCCGAATATTGCACGACATCATTGTCGGCGTAGTGTTTGGATAGACTGGGCAGCAAAATGGTTCCTAACGCCACCCCCAGAATGCCGGTGGGAAATTCCATTAACCGATCGGCGTAATATAGCCAGGACACGCTGCCGGTGGCCAGAAAAGAGGCAAATATCGTATTGATAAGCAAAGAAATCTGGCTGATGGAAACGCCAAAGATAGCAGGCCCCATTTGGCGCAGGATGCGCCTGATACCATCATCATGCCGTGTCGGGCGCCAGTGTGGCAGCAGTTTAAGCCGGCGTAAAAACGGCAGTTGCCAAGCCAGTTGTAAAATACCGCCCAATAGCACACCCCAGGCCAGCGCCATGGCTGGCGGATGACAATACGGGGCGAGCAACAAGGCGGCTGCAATCAGCGACAGATTAAACAATACGGGCGTGAAGGCAGGTACAGCAAAATTGCTCCAGGTATTCAGAATGCCGCCAGCCAGTGAAACAAGGGCGATAAACAGAATATAGGGAAAGGTAATGCGCAGCATACGTACGGTGATGGCGAATTTTTGCGGTTCATCGGCAAATCCGGGCGCGCTCAACCAGACGATGGCTGGTGCAGCAAGAATGCCCAGAATGGTGATAATAATCAGCGCCAGAAATAGCAGACTGGCGGCGTGATCAATCAGCAATCTGGTTTCTTCCTGTCCACGGCGATTTTTGTATTCGGCCAGAATAGGGACAAACGCTTGTGAAAAGGCGCCTTCGGCAAACAACCGGCGCAACAGATTGGGGATTTTCAGTGCGATAAAAAAGGCGTCGGTATAGATACCGGCACCAAAGGTGCGTGCAACGATTGTGTCACGCACAAAGCCAAAAATGCGTGACACCAGGGTCAGGCTGCTGATCTTGGCCAGTGTATGCAATAAATTCATACAGGCTCCAGCCGGGCATAGGCCAATGCCAGCCATTTGACGCCATGGACAGCACCAAAATTGACTTGTGCACGGGCATCGTCACCACGTCCTTCGAGTTGCATGATGACGCCAAGCCCAAATTTTGGATGACGCACGTTCATGCCAGACCGCCAGTTTGCACTTGCGGTATTGAACGCGCCCGTATCAGGTCGGCTTGTGCCGGACAGACTCCCGCCAGATGTTGATATCTTAGGTGAAAATTCATTTTTTGTTGATTGATAAATATTGTTTTTTGTTTTTTCTGATTGCATGAGACTGGCAGGTATTTCACTTAAAAACCGTGAAGGAATGCCATAACGGGTTTGCCCGTGCAACAAACGTGTGTGCGCATAACTGAGGAACAGATGTTCACGGGCGCGGGTAATTGCCACATACATCAGACGGCGCTCTTCTTCAATGCCCTTGCTTCCAGACAGCGCTTGCTCATTCGGGAACAAACCTTCTTCGAGACCGCTCAGAAACACGGTGCGGAATTCCAATCCTTTGGCAGCATGCACCGTCATGAGTTGTACTGCGTCATTGGTTTGCTCATTCTGATGCCCGGCTTCGAGTGCTGCATGCGCCAAAAAATCTGCCAATGCCGATCCGGACGCTGATCCGGACGCCGATTCAGAAACCGATCCGGACGCCGGGGCGACAGCCGATTCGGCGTTGTCCTGTAAAAAAACGCTGGCAGCGTTAATGAGCTCCTGCAGGTTGTCCAATCGATCCTGCCCTTCCTTTTCCTGTTGGTAATGGGCCGCCAGGCCGCTGGCATTCAGGATATGGGCAATGGTATCGGGCAGGGACATCAGTTCGGTTTCTGTCTGTAATTGTTCAATCAGTTGCACAAAACCAGCCATACCTTTTCCGGGTTTGCCGGCAGCGCGACGGGCAACTTGCCACAGGCTGCTACCATTTGCTTGTGCCTCGGCATCAATCAGCTCCAGTGTGCGCGCACCAATACCCCGGGTAGGGAAATTCACGACGCGTAAGAAAGCGTTGTCGTCATCGGGATTGACCAGCAGGCGCAAATAGGCCATGGCATGACGAATTTCCTGTCGGTCAAAAAAACGCAGGCCGCCATACACACGATAAGGAATGCCTGCACTGAACAGAGTGTGTTCAAGGATGCGGGATTGTGCATTTGAGCGGTATAAAATGGCCATTTCGCCAAACAAGTGACCTTGTTGTTGCAAGTGTGCGGCTTTGTCGGCAATAAAACGCGCTTCATCCTGATCGTTGTCAGCGGCGTACAGGTATAACGGTTCACCAGCGCCAGCGTCTGTCCACAGGTTTTTTCCCATACGGCCAGAATTTTGGCTGATCAGGGCATTCGCCGCATCCAGAATATTGCCTTGGCTGCGATAATTCTGTTCCAAGCGAATCAGGTTGTCGCCAGCGTAATCACGCTGGAACTCGTGCATGTTGCCACTGTGTGCGCCACGAAAGGCATAAATGGATTGATCATCGTCTCCCACGGCCATCAAAGCCGTATCGCTACCGGCAAATTGTTTTAGCCAGCGGTATTGCAGGCGGTTGGTATCCTGAAATTCATCAATAAGAATATGCCGGAAGCGTTGCTGATAATGTTCACGCAGTGCTGGATGGTGTTGCAGCAATTCGTGGCTACGCAACAATAATTCCGCAAAATCAACGACATTTTCACGAGCGCATTGTGCATCATAAGCGGCGTAGAATTCCGCCATTTTGCGTGTCCACGGGTCATCGGCCGCCATGTGGTGGGCGCGTAAACCCTGTTCTTTTTGTTGGTTGATAAATAATTGAACCTTTTTGGCATCAAAGCGATCCGTGTCGGCATTCAATGACTTGAGCAGGCGTTTGATGGCGGATAATTGATCCGCGCTGTCCAGAATCTGGAACAGGCGGGGCAACCCCGCTTCCTGATGGTGACTGCGTAACAGCCGATTGGCCAGGCCGTGAAAAGTCCCCACCCAAATGGCGTGTGGCATGCCTGGCAACAATGCGGACAGACGGGTGAGCATTTCTTTGGCTGCTTTGTTGGTAAAGGTTACCGCGAAAATCTGGCTGCTGGATGCCTTGCCGTTTTTTAGCAACCACGCAATGCGGGCAGTCAGTACCCGCGTCTTACCGCAGCCGGCGCCGGCCAGAATGAGTGCTGAGGTGTGGGGTAAAGTGACGGCAGCATGTTGCCGTGGGTTGAGGCCATCGAGCAGATTGTGCATGATACACTGTCTTGACGCGCCGGTTGGAGCGCGTTCTGTCTTGTCAAAAGAAGGGTATTATAATGGCGAAACGCTTCGGATGCTTTATAAAAGAAGCAAGGGCAAATATCAAGGAACTGGATGCCGAGAGTGCGCATGACGCATTGGCAGAGGGCGGTATACTGGTGGTGGATGTGCGCGAACCCGATGAGTTTGCGCAGGGGCATTTACCAGGCGCAATCAATATTCCACGGGGCGTCATTGAAGCTGCGGCCGATGCCAGTACCCATTACCGACACCCGCAACTGAGTATTGCCCATCAGCAGAAGGTATTGATGTGCTGCACATCAGGAGGTCGTTCGGCACTGGCGGTACATGCATTGCAACAAATGGGATTTGAGCAGATTTATTCGCTGGCAGGCGGGCTGGAATGCTGGTCGGCAGAGGGATTTGAACTGGAGCGCTGATACCGTGTATTTTGGCGAAAAGCCAAGCGATTGGCCGCTGGTCGGTGGTACAATGGGCGTTTTTCGGTCAACGCTAGAGGGTGTAATGGCTGGACATAGCAAATGGGCAAACATCAAGCATAAAAAAGCGGCAACTGACGCCAAACGCGGCAAAATTTTCACTCGACTCATCAAGGAAATCACGGTGGCGGCCAAATTGGGCGGCGGTGATGTCGGGACGAATCCACGCTTGCGGCTGGCGATGGACAAAGCATATGACAACAACATGCCTAAAGATACCATCGAGCGCGCCATCAAGCGCGGCTGTGGCGAACTGGACGCAGTCAATTATGAAGAAATTCGCTATGAAGGTTATGGTATCGGCGGCGCTGCCGTGATGGTCGATTGTCTCACGGACAACAAAGTCCGCACTGTCGCGGATGTGCGGCACGCATTCAGCAAGTATGGCGGCAATATGGGAACGGATGGCTGCGTGGCATTCCAGTTCGTGCATTGCGGACAATTGCTGTTTGCGCCCGGAACGGCAGAAGATGCGTTGATGGAAGCAGCGCTGGAAGCAGGCGCTGATGACATCCTGACGCAGGATGATGGCAGTATCGAAGTCATCACGCCACCGTATGCCATGTCCACTGTCCGGCAAGCACTGGAATCGGCCGGGTTCAAGGCAGAATTTGCCGAAACCGGTATGAAGCCACAAAATGAGATCGTGCTGGCAGAAGAGGACGCACTAAAAATGCAAAAATTGCTCGATGCATTGGAAGTGCTGGATGACGTGCAGGAAGTGTACACGTCCGCCGTACTTGATTTACCGGAGTAATCCCATGTTTACAGGTATCATTCAAGCAGTTGGCAGGGTGGCTGGCATTGAATCCAGGGGAGAAGACATTCGTGCTCGCATGGTGGCCGGTGACCTCGACCTGTCTGATGTCGCCATCGGCGATTCGATTGCCTGTCAGGGTGTGTGTCTGACAGTCATTGCGCACGACGAGCACGGTTTTGAAGTCGATATTTCGGCTGAAACCTTACGTTGCACGACTGGTTTTTCTTCCGGCATGACCATCAACCTCGAAAAAGCCATGCGATTGGAAGACCGTCTGGGTGGTCATCTCGTATCCGGACATGTCGATGGCGTGGGTGAAGTATGGCGATTCGAAGATGCTGGCGATTGCAAGGAACTTGTAATTCGCGCCCCACAAACACTGGCGCCGTATCTGGCGGAAAAAGGCTCGATAGCCGTCAATGGGGTGAGCCTGACGGTCAATTGGGTGCGCGACGCCGAGCTTGGCATCAACCTCATTCCACACACATTGGCGCAAACCAGTCTCAATGGCTTGCATGTGGGTGATGGCGTAAATCTGGAGGTGGATATGCTGGCGCGCTACGCGGAACGTATTTTGCAATATCACCGTCAGTAAAGCACCGCTATCATCACCATAAAAAGGAACAGATACATGCAATTAAGCCCAATTGAAGACATCATTACCGATATCAAGGCCGGTAAAATGGTGATACTGGTCGACGAAGAAGACCGGGAAAACGAGGGCGATTTGTTGATGGCGGCAGAATTTGTGACACCGGAGGCCATCAACTTCATGGTGACGAATGCGCGGGGCCTGATTTGTCTTACTTTGACTGATGAACGTTGCCGCCAACTTGGTTTACGACAGATGGTCAGCGACAACCAGACCCCCCACAATACCGCTTTTACTGTTTCCATTGAAGCGGCCACGGGGGTGACGACCGGTATCTCGGCGGCTGATCGGGCCCGCACCATTCAGATGGCGGTGGCCAGGCATGCCCGCCCGGACGACATCATTCAACCGGGACACATTTTTCCTTTGCGCGCCCAGCCGGGTGGTGTGCTGACGCGTGCCGGACATACTGAAGCAGGTTGCGATCTGGCTGCCATGGCAGGACTGGAACCTGCAGCGGTCATTTGTGAAATCATGCGTGATGATGGCGAAATGGCCCGTTTGCCCGACCTGATTCCATATGCCAAAACACATGGCTTCAAAATTGGCGCGATTGCTGACCTGATTCATTACCGCAGCCAACATGACAGTCTGGTGTCACGGGTAGGCGAACGGCCGATAACCACGCCGTTTGGCGATTTCAATCTGGTGGTATATCGCGAAACCGTCACCGGCGCAACGCATCTGGCGTTGGTCAAGGGTAGCATTCAGGCCGATCAACCCACATTGGTACGGGTGCATGAACCGGTTTCGCTGATGGACGTGCTGGAACTCGACAGCGCAGCGCACACATTCAGCGTTGGCCGTGCATTGCAAAAGATTGCCGCTTCCGGTCAAGGTGTGGTCGTATTGCTGCATAAAATGGAATCGGCGGATGCGCTGGCGACACATGCATTGCCAAAACAGCAATCAGGAATGACAGTAAAATGGGATGCCCGTACGTATGGCACGGGTGCGCAGATTCTACGCGATCTTGGCGTTGGCAAAATGCGCTTGTTGGCCATGCCACGCAAAATGCCGTCACTGACAGGCTTTGGATTGGAGGTATTGGGTTATGACGACGTCGACCATTGACACCTGGATGGCGGCACGTCGCACCGCCAACAGCTTTGAGGGCGTAACTGAACTCGACACTTCGCTGGATGGCAGCAAATTGCGCATCGGACTTCTGTTGAGCCGTTTCAATCGCGATATTGGAGACGGACTGTTGGCGGCATGCGTGGAAACCCTGCTCAAGCAAGGTGTGAAACGCGAGAACCTGCTGCTGGTTACCGTACCAGGCGCGCTGGAAATCCCGCTCGCTGCCCGCCGCATGGCACAAAATGGCACGTTCGATGCGCTGGTCGCCATGGGAGCGGTGATCCGCGGAGATACTTATCACTTTGAAATCGTCGCCAATGAGATGGCCAGTGGCATCATGCGTGTACAACTCGATACCGGCATACCGATTGCCAATGCGGTACTGACGACAGAAACCGATGATCAGGCATACACTCGCATGGCACACAAAGGGGCAGAAGCAGCATTATGCGCCATTGAAATGGCGAATCTGATGGGAAAATCATGAGCATCAATCGACACCGGACCCGTGAATGGGTGCTTCAGGCTGTTTATCAATATTTGCTCAATCAACAACCATTACCACAACTACTGCTGCAATTGCGCGACCACGAGGCAGTTGCCTCCATCGACGCCGACTGGTGCCAGGAATTGTTGTCCGGAATTGTCGGGTCGATGGATGCGCTGGATGAAAAAATAGCACGCTATACCGCGCGCCCTTTGTCGGGGTTGAGTCCGGTTGAACATGCCATTTTGCTGCTCGGCACGCAAGAACTGATGCACGCGCCAGAAACCCCTTATCGGGTTATTATCAATGAATCCGTCGAACTGGCCAAAACTTTTGGTGGCGCTGATGGCCATAAATTCGTCAATGGCGTCATGGATAAATTGGCTATCGAACTGCGCAGCACAGAAATTCAATCACAAAAAACGGATCGCAAGGAACCTGTCGGTTCTTCCGTCAAAGCGGGCAACAAGACGAATAAAAAGGAGCGTGCATCATGACCGCTGAATTCGAATTGATACGAAAATATTTCTCCCGACCCGCGCGTTCCGCCATCTTGGGCATTGGTGATGATGCTGCTCTGTTGCAACCCAGTGAAGGCCAATGTCTGGCCGTATCCAGTGACACCTTGGTTGCCGGCGTACATTTCACGCTGGAAACAGACCCTGCCCAGCTAGGTTGGAAAGCACTGGCTGTCAATCTGTCCGACCTGGCCGCCATGGGCGCCAAACCACGCTGGGTGCTGCTGGCACTCACATTACCGAATGCTGATGATGAATGGTTGATGCAGTTTTCTTCCGGCATGTACCAGTGCGCCGACCAATATAACATTGATCTGGTCGGTGGAGACACCACACGGGGTTCCCTTGGCATGACACTGACCATCATGGGCGAAGTGCCAATGCAGCAAGCTTTACGGCGCAGTGGTGCGCAAGTGGGCGATATTATCTGGGTGTCGGGCGAATTGGGTGACGCGGCTTTGGCGCTGGCAGGACAACGGCAGGATATTTCTGTTGCGGACAAGGTACTGCAAACATTGTTATTGCGTCTGAACGTACCAGAACCACGTGTAGAATTGGGATTGGCTTTACGCAATTTGGCACATAGCGCCATTGATCTGTCAGATGGCCTGCTGGCAGACATAGGGCATTTGCTCGCTGCATCCGGCGTGGCAGCAACCATTGAAACAGCGCACATCCCAGTCAGTGCCGCCGCCAGTCATTTGAGTGAAGAGGCCGATTTCTGGTCATACGTGCTGGCAGGTGGTGACGATTATGAGCTTTGTTTTACTGCTCCGGAATCAGCCACGCAAGCCATCATGGCGTTAAGCAATCGTTTACGCTTGCCGTTGACTGCCATCGGCCGCATTGAAGCCGGAACGGGTCTTCGGGTGCTGGATGGCAGCGGGCAGCCTGTCCTGTTGAAAAAAGCCGGTTATGACCACTTTCAGCCCGATGCAGATAACATGGCTGAATAATGAACGATAACACCTTGCCGATGCAAGCAAATTGGCGCTTTTTGCGGCAACATCCTGCCTATTGGGTAGCGTTCGGTTTTGGTAGCGGTTTATCTCCGGTGGCACCGGGTACAGTCGGTAGTTTGCTGGCCTTTCCACTGTATGCCCTGACACTGGCGTATTTCTCGTTACCTTGGCTGATTGTGGTGTTGCTGGCGGCCCAATTGTTGGGGATATGGGTATGTGACAAGACAGGGCGTGCGCTGGGTGAAGCAGATTATGGCGGCATCGTATGGGATGAAATCGCCGCTTGCTGGTTGATATTGGCCTGTGTGCCGCAACGGTGGAATTGGTGGTTAGCCGCTTTTGTATTGTTCCGGCTATTCGATATCTGGAAACCGTGGCCGATTCGTCAGGCCGACCGCCATGTCAAAGGCGGATTTGGCGTCATGCTGGATGATGTGTTGGCCGCAGTGTATGTCATCGTTATTCTGCGCGGAACAATGATGATAAAGGGGTAGGGTGATGCGACCGGAAGAATCCGAATTGATTGCTTTGGCAGCGCAGACAGGGGCTTTGCTGGAGAGTGGCGGACGAATGTTGGTCACGGCAGAATCATGCACCGGAGGCTGGGTTGGCAAGGTGCTGACCGATATCCCTGGTAGCTCAGCCTGGTATATTGGCGGCCTGATTACATACAGCAACGCAATGAAGCAGGTGCTGTTGGGTGTATTGGCTGATACACTCAATACTCACGGCGCTGTATCCGAACCTGTGGTGCGTGAAATGGCACATGGCGCCATGGAGTGCAGTGAAGCCAACATCGCACTGGCAATTTCCGGTGTGGCCGGTCCCGGTGGTGGAACAGCAGAAAAGCCGGTTGGTCTGGTCTGTATTGGCTGGTTGCTGGATGATGGCACGGCATTGCAGACGACCTGTCGTTTCCCCGGTGACCGGGAAGAAGTCCGCGCACGTGCGGTGGCAGCAGCGTTACGCGGTTTGATTGAATTATTGTCATGATGGTGCGCTTCGGATTTGACGTTGCGCAAAACTTCAAAGAACGGGAAACAAAAATGATGATGGATGAAAATAGAAGCAAGGCATTGGCAGCAGCTCTGGCGCAAATTGAAAAGGCTTTTGGCAAAGGTTCCATCATGCGCCTCGGCGATGGTGAGGTCGTCAACGACATTCAGGTGGTATCAACCGGTTCGCTCGGTCTGGATATTGCGTTGGGCGTGGGCGGGTTGCCACGAGGTCGAGTGGTTGAAATTTATGGTCCGGAATCCTCTGGTAAAACGACGCTCACGTTACAAGTGATTGCCGAGATGCAGAAAATGGGCGGCACAGCTGCATTCATCGACGCTGAGCATGCGCTTGATCCGCAGTATGCACAAAAACTGGGGGTCAACACATCGGATCTGTTGATTTCGCAGCCAGATACGGGTGAACAGGCGTTGGAAATCGCTGATATGCTGGTACGCTCCGGTTCGGTGGATATCGTGGTCATCGACTCGGTCGCCGCACTGACGCCAAAGGCAGAAATCGAAGGCGAAATGGGTGATTCACACATGGGGTTGCAAGCGCGACTGATGAGTCAGGCGCTGCGCAAACTCACCGGCAACATCAAACGCACCAACACGCTGGTTATCTTCATCAATCAGATCCGTATGAAGATTGGCGTCATGTTTGGCAATCCGGAAACCACAACAGGTGGCAATGCACTGAAATTTTACGCTTCAGTACGCCTCGATATTCGCCGCACGGGATCCATTAAAAAAGGTGAGGAAATCATCGGTTCGGAAACCAAAGTCAAAGTTGTCAAAAACAAGGTCGCCCCACCATTCAAGCAGGCCGAATTTGATATCCTGTACGGCGAGGGTATTTCACGTGAAGGGGAAATTATCGAGTTGGGCGTCAACGCAAAATTTATCGATAAGTCTGGCGCCTGGTACGCTTACAATGGCGAAAAAATCGGCCAAGGAAAAGATAATGCTCGCGAGTACTTACGTGAACATCCTGCAGTAGCGCGTGAAATAGAAAACAAGGTACGCGCAGCCCTTGGCGTACATGGCATGGCCGTATCATCCGATGATTCAGTCAGCGAAATCGTCTGATGATGTTGCCACATTGCGCGAACAGGCACTGCGCGCCTTGTCGCGTCGCGAATACAGTCGCCAGGAGTTGGCACAAAAACTGACGACCGATACGACAGACAATTCGCTGCTACAGACATTGTTGAATGATCTGGAATCCGAAGGATTGTTGTCTGATGCGCGGTATGTCGAGGCATTGGTGCACGTTCGGCAACCGCGTTACGGCCGTCAGAAAATTCTGCACGAATTGCGGACAAAAGGTATCGCGGAAAGTCTGCTGCTCGACGCTGACGCGGCCCTGCGTGACACGGAATACGAACGGGCGCGCCAAGTCTGGCAAAAAAAGTTCACTGCCTTGCCGAAAAATACGGTAGATCAGGCGCGGCAATGGCGATATTTATGGTCGCGCGGTTTTGACGCTGATACTATCAAAAGGCTGTTGAGATCAGACCTCGCCCTGACGGACGAAGTCTGACCGCGCATTGCCCGCATTTTACACATCCCGTGCGAACAGGGGATGGCAGATACACGGGACATTATCGGACTCAGGCACTCAGCCATACCGCATTCAGCCGTTGTACGAACCCGGCAGGATCTTCGAGTTGCCCGCCTTCGGCCAACAATGCCTGATCAAACAAAATGTGGCTCAAATCGGCAAAGCGCGCGTCATCGCCTTGCGCTTCCAACCGCTGCAAGAGCGGATGTTTGACATTGATTTCCAGAATGGGTTTGCTGCCAGGCCCCTTTTGTCCCGCTGCTTTGAGCATGCGTTCCAGATTGCCGGAAATGTCGTGTTCATCGGCGACCAGACAGGCCGGGGAAGTCGTCAGGCGGTGCGTAATGCGTACATCCTTGACTTGCTCGCCCAATGTCGTTTTAATGCGCTCAACCAAAGGTTTGTGCGCATCGGCCTGTTGCGCCTGTTCTTCTTTTTCTGCTTCGTCAGCCAGTTTGTCCAGATCAAGTGCGCCCTTGGCTACCGATTGCAACGGTTTGCCGTCAAACTCGGTCAGGTAAGACAGCATCCATTCATCTACCCGATCAGACAAAAGCAGGACTTCCACGCCCTTGGCACGGAAAAATTCCAGATGCGGGCTGCTCTTGGCTGCCGCAAAAGTCTCGGCGGTGACATAATAAATCTTGTCCTGGCCTTCTTTCATGCGCGCGACATAATCGCTCAATGTCACGTTCTGATCGGCTGTGTCGCTGTGAGTCGAGGCGAAACGCAGCAGTTTGGCGATGCGTTCTTTGTTGCTGTAATCCTCGCCGACGCCTTCCTTGAGCACCTGACCAAACTCTTTCCAGAATGTGGTGAATTTTTCAGTCTGGTTTTGTGCCAAGTCTTCCAGCATGCCCAGCACTTTTTTGACCGAACCGGCACGAATCGCGTCGATGTCACGGCTTTCCTGCAAGATTTCGCGCGATACATTCAGCGGTAAATCATTGGAGTCGATGACGCCACGCACAAAACGCAGATACACCGGCATCAACTGTTTTGCATCATCCATGATAAACACACGTCGCACATACAATTTGATGCCGTGACGCTGTTCACGATCCCACAAATCAAACGGCGCGCGGGCAGGGACGTACAGCAATTGGGTATATTCCTGTTTGCCTTCCACTTTGGCATGCACATGTGCCAGTGGTGCTTCATAATCATGGGAAATGTGTTTATAAAATTCGTCGTATTGTTCCTGCGAGATTTCATTGCGAGCGCGTGCCCACAACGCCGATGCCTGATTGATGGTTTCATCTTCATCCTTGACCACGGTTTCCTGCTTGTCCGCATCCCATTCTTCTTTTTTCATCACGATAGGCAGCGTGATGTGGTCAGAATATTTGCGAATAATGGACTGGATACGATGGCTGCTCAGCAAGGCTTCGTTGTCAGCACGCAGGTGCAACACAACTTCGGTACCCCGTGCGGGGCGATCGATATTTTCCAGCGTGTAATCACCTTCACCGCTGGATTCCCAGCGCACGCCATGTTCGGCGCCCAGTCCGGCGCGGCGAGTGGTCAAAGTCACTTTATCCGCTACCAGAAAAGCCGAGTAAAAACCAACGCCGAATTGACCAATCAGATTGCTGTCTTGCGCTTTGTCGCCGGACAGACTCTCAAAGAACTGTCGGGTCCCGGAGCGGGCAATCGTACCAATGTTGTCGATGACTTCCTGACGTGTCATGCCAATGCCATTGTCAGCGATGGTAATGGTACCGGCTTCCTTGTCGTAAGCAACGCGAATTTTCAGTTCGCTGTCATTTTCCCACAACGCATTGTCGGCCAATGCTTCGAAACGAAGCTTATCGCCAGCGTCTGACGCATTCGAGATGAGTTCACGCAGGAAAATTTCCTTGTTGCTATACAGCGAATGAATCATCAGTTGCAAGAGTTGTTTGACTTCGGTTTGAAATCCCAGGGTTTCTTTTTGTGCTGTTGCATTCATGTGGTTCAGACTCCAGGTAGTACATCAATGAAAGATGTGCGGAAAATTGGGATGCCGGCACGAAATTTCAAGTAGGGGTAGACCCAATAGTCGTGTCACCAGCCGCCATTTCGGCTACGGCAGGTCGAGCCAGGTGTTCATGTCGAGGTCGAACCGTCCGTACGGATTGACGTGTTCCCAGATCAGCGGCGTCAGGGCGGCGTAGTCGCGCGGCGTGAACCTGCCTTGCCAGTGCGGCTGGGCCAGCACCTTCTGAATCATCAGTGTGTTGATGTAGACCATGCAGTTCTGGATCAGGTGCAGCGCGAGCATACTGACCTCATGATCCTCGCGGCGGTTGCTCGCCATCTCGCCCCTGCGGGCGAAGAACACGAAGTCGGTCGCGCCGTTCCATTGCTCGACCACGTTCAACCCTTCGTTGATTTCCCGGCGCAACGCTTCGTCGTGCAGATAACGGCACAGGAAGATGGTCTTGATCGCCTTGCCCAATTCGGCGAACGCCTTGTAGGTCGGGTGCTGCACGTTCTTCTTGGTGAAGCGCCGCAGGATGGCTTCGGTTTCCGCCGTGCCCAAGCGTAGCGCCATAGCGTACTTGACCATCTGGTCATAGGGGTCGTCTCAGAAAACGGAATTTAAAGTACGCTAAGCGTGCGCAGAAGCCGGAACCCAGCGGTACAACGTGGGAACGGACACGCCGAGGTTCTTGGCCACGTCCTTGGCTGGCACGCCGCTGGCCAGCAGCTTCTTGGCGGATTCGATCTTGCTTTCAGTCATTTTTGGCTTGCGTCCACCCTTGCGACCAAGCTGCCGGGCGACATCCAGCCCGGCGCGAGTGCGCTCAACGATCAGCTCACGCTCCATTTCGGCGAGGCTAGCCATGACGTGGAAGAAGAATCGGCCAGAGGGCGTGCCGGTGTCGATGGCATCGGTCAAGCTCTTGAACTGGACGCCCTGCTTGTGCAACTCGCCAATCAGATCGACCAGTTGCTTGACGCTGCGGCCCAGACGATCCAGCTTCCAGACCACAAGGGTGTCGCCCTCGCGCAGCATTTCCTGTGCCTTGGCCAGACCGGGGCGGTCGGCCCGCGTACCACTCACCTTGTCTTCAAAGACCTTCTGGCACCCGGCTTTGGTCAGGGCTTCGCGCTGCAACTCAAGGTTTTGATCCTGCGTCGACACACGGGCATAACCAATCAACATGGCTTACGATCGTCAAAGGTGTTCTTCACTGAGTCCCGCCTGCTACATCGTTATCTATCCATGCAGGATTGAAATCTTCACCGGCATTCAACCTTGCTATCACGGTGAGCAACCCATCCTTCCCCGCTTTTGCGAGCCACGGGCGTACTGCATGACCGGCCATTGCATAAAGAATGTGGGTTTCCTGCTCGCCCTTGGCTCTGCGTTCAGCATCCTTGTCATCGCCATATTTGTGAATAGCGGCAAGCCATTCCCTCAAAGACTTGAGGGAATGCAGTTCTTCGGTTGTCGGATGAGGGATATTGGAGGTAATCATCGATTGATAGTAGGCTTCGGAATGCTCTGGAGCTTCGCTTATCGCGACTGCAAGTCCCTCGTCGAACCATTGGGGGAGATGCAACCAAGCGCTGAATGTTAGGCGCGAGCGCAATTCAGCATGCGACCATTCATGTGCGATGAAATGCCAATTCAATCCTCGTGGAGACAGCAATATGCTATCGCCATATACCTTGGCGATAGCGGTTCTGCCTCCAAAAGATTCAAAGCAATGCTCGGTGATACAAGCATAGACTACTGGGTGTGAATTGACACTCCCATATGCCATACGTATAGCGTTTTCTGCTCTATTCGTCGCTTCGCGCAACTGCGAACGCATCGCTTCGTCTGCTCCGGATTCGACGTAGATGTTTGGCGTCACTTGTTCCAGACCAAAGCTTTCTGGCGCAAGCAGTTTTCCTCCTTGGATGACGCTGCATCCGCTAGCGAGACTTGCGGCGAACGACAAAAGAATGATCCTGAGAAGGCCTGATCTCAATATTTTCCTTACTACATTCATCACGGCTCCACCCCATCCCCATTCTGATCTTCATCGCCGGCATTCTGACGCACGGCAGGCAGTTGCTTCAGCAACTCCGGCAGCCATTCCTGTGCCGTCTCCCACACCACATTGAGGTCGATGTCGAAATAGCCGTGGGCCATTCGGTTGCGCATGCCGCGCATGTTGCGCCACGGCACCTCGGGGTGCGCCTGCGTGAACACGGCATAGCCCTCCATCACCTTCGTGGCGGCTTCGCCGATGATGATGATGCTCATGATGACGGCCTGCTGGGTGCGCTTGTCGGCCAGGAAGTCGTCCTTGGCCAACCCTTCCACGAAGCTGCACACATCCGCTGCGGCCTGCTGTATGTGATCGATGTAATCAGGAAGACGGTTCTCAGTCATACCGGCTGCGCCTCCGCAAGCACCTTGGCCCGGAACTTCGGCGGCAAGTCGCCGGGTGTCAGCAAATCAACGTGAATTCCGAGCAGGGATTCCAGATCGTCTTGCAGACCGCCCAAGTCCAATAACGTAGCACCAGGCAGCGCATCAACCAACAGATCAAGGTCGCTGCCATCCCGGTCGGTGCCATGCAGCACCGAACCGAAGACGCGCGGGTTCGCCGTGCGAAAGCGGTTCACCGCTTCGCGCACTGCACTTCGCTTCATGTCGAGCACAACGGACGGTCGCATGAGTGTCCTTTCTTATCGAAACTCGTTGAAATGGTATGCGATTGAGAATAACATTTCAAGAACTATTTTCGAGAATCGCAACGCCTTGATTTCCCGTGTCACGTTGGTGGTCTGGTGTGGCCTCTCAAAATCCCTCGTTTGCGAGAAGTCGTATTAGAGCCTTAGCGTCGGCAAGAAGCATGAACAGGCCAAGCCGTTAAAGGGTTTCGGTTCGGCAGGTATTCTTGAAGTCATCGAAGATTCGGGCAGTAGCACGTTCCGTGCTATCTATACCGTCAAATTCGGTGATACGGTTTATGTGCTGCATTGCTTTCAGAAGAAATCGACGCATGGCATCGCGACACCAAAACCAGACATGGACTTGATTCGGGAACGATTGAAAGCAGCAGAAGGGCACGCCAAAGGAGAAACGAAATGATCGAAATTGAAGAAGGTTCCGGCAACGTCTACGCCGATTTAGGCTTTGCCGATGCCGAGGAAATGATGGTCAAGGCGCAGCTTGCGACCAAGATCGGCGAGATCATCAAAGGCCGCAAATGGAGCCAACAGCGGGCCGCCGATGTTCTTGGCATTCCTCAATCCAAGCTATCCAAGGTGCTGCGCGGTCAGTTTCGCGGGATCAGTGAAGCGAAAATGCTTGATTGTCTGGCCCGGCTTGGCCGTGATGTACAAATCGTTGTCGGCCCGGCGCGCCGTTCGGCTTCAGTCGGACATATCGCTGTCGTGTTTGCCGCGTAAGATTTATGGCAGCCAACATCACCGACGACGAATGGGACGAGCTATCGCCCGAGAACTTTGACACCACGGCGCTGCTACGCGCGGTTGATGCCATGGACGAGTTGCGTAGTGACTTGAACGACAACGAGGATGGGGCACCGCCGCAACTGCGCGACGACCTGCTGAAACTGCACCAACTGGCGATGGCCGTCTTCAATCAGGCCAGGTGGCCGATCTGTTCGACCTCGCGGTCGATCTGGAAGATCGGGTTCTTGGCATGATG
This sequence comes from Pseudomonadota bacterium, assembly GCA_021790515.1. Classification (GTDB taxonomy): domain Bacteria; phylum Pseudomonadota; class Gammaproteobacteria; order Burkholderiales; family Sulfuriferulaceae; genus Sulfuriferula. Next base: position 5,487 of record JAJYHV010000042.1, on the reverse strand, counting down.
ACGGCGCTTGAGCAAGTCCAGGAAACATTGTCCCAGTTGACCACGTTGTACCCTGAGAGCTTGTCCTACGCCGACCGTGATGAAATCGAATGATTCAGATGGCAGCCGACACGAGTGTTGGGCCTTCTACGCTGGCAGTGTCGCAAATCGCAGCTTCACTCCCACTGTCAGCGAGTGACGGAATTCTCGGCGGTTTCGGCTTACATCCCCAATAAGGAATAACGATGGCTTGTGAATGCTCCAACGTATCGGTGCAGTCCGAAGGAGAGCGCGCCACGCTGCGGATAGCGCTGGGTCTCAACGCGGCGATGTTCGTCATCGGCACAGCCGCCGGTTTGTGGGCGCAGTCGAGCGGGCTGATGGCGGACGCGCTCGACATGCTGGCCGATGCTTCGGCCTACGCACTCGCACTGCTGGCGGTGTCGCATGGAGCGGTCTTCAAGCGCAATGCGGCGCGTTGGAGTGGATCGCTGCTGCTGGTTCTCGGCGTAGGCATCGTGCTCGACGTGGTGCGCCGTGGCTTTATTGGCAGTGAACCGCTGGGGCCGGCCATGATGGCATTCTCGCTCGCATCGTTGGCCGTCAACGTGACCGTGCTGCGCATGCTGGACAAGTTCCGGCATGGGGAAGTCCATCTGCGCGCGACCTGGATACCGAGGTCCGGGGAGCAATGGAACAGGGAACCAACTTAAGCGCCTACCTGACATCTCAGTGACAGGGTAATCCAGTGCATCTCAGCCGGCAACAAGGCCGGCAATACCTGCGTAGACGCCCAGCAGAACCGTGGCAGCGATGACGATACCGACCAGCCACGAGTAGGCACCTTTCAGGCGGTAGGGTTCCGGCAGCCGCTTGGCAAGCAGGAAAAGAAAGCCCAGCACGACCGGCAAAAGCAGCGCATTCATGACTTGGACGCCGACACCCAACGATACCAGGTTGGCGCCCGATGCCACCGTCAGGGCTGCAACAATCAGCGCAATCGTGTAGACCGCATAGAACCACGGAGCCTCGCGCGGCGTGTGCTCCAGCGAGTGGTGATAACCCATGACTTCTCCGAGCGCACGCGCGGCGGTTAAGGTCACGACGATGGCCGCAACCAGCGATGCGCCTACCATGCCCATGCCAAACAACAGCCGGCCTGCGCGTTCGCCGAGGTACGGCGTGATCGCGTCGGCAATTTGCTGCACGGTGTCGAGCGGCGTTTGACTACCCACCTTGCCCAATGTTGCCGCCGTGACGATCAAGACCGCTGCCATGATCACTTGCGTGACGACTGCACCCACTGCGGTATCCCAACGCGCCGCAGGCAAATCCTCAATGACGAGCCCCTTCTCGACCACAGCAGACTGCTGGTAGAACACCATCCAGGGCATGATCACCGCGCCGATATTCGCCGCGATCAGGAACAGATAATTCTTGTCGGCCAAGGGTAGCTTCAGCACCGTCGCTGCTATGGCGTCCGAGTCGGGATGGGCGTGCCAAGCCACCCAAGCAAAGACCAGTTCAAAAGCGCCTAGCGCCATGGCGATGCGTTCGACAGAAAGGTAGGAACCCGTGTAGACCATGACCGAGAGTCCCAGCACGACCACGACCATGGTGAGCCAAGCGGGTATGCCGTACATGATGCCAACGCCGGCCAAGCCGCCCAGCTCGGACAGCAGCGCGCCGACGCAGGCGATTAGCAAAGTGCCAACCGACAGCCAAGCCCAGCCTGTGCCGAAATACTGTCTGATCAGGTCGCCATGTCCCTTCCCCGTCACGACGCCCAAGCGCACGGTGAGTTCCTGCACGAGGAACAACACCGGAACGAGGATGAGCTGTATTAGGAGCAGGCGATAGCCCCATTGCGCGCCACTTTGTGCGGCCGTCATGATGCTTCCGGCATCGGTATCCGCGAACATCACGACGATCCCCGGACCAGCAACGGCCAGAAATTGCGCCCAGCGAGTTCGGGCGGGTAGAGTCAAGGCTGTCATAGTCGTGAGTGATAGTATTCAAATACGAGTAATTATCACTCGCAATATACTTTGAGGCAATACCTACAGCAGTATCGCGACGCGGTCGGCCCGCGCCTAACCGCAGATGGCGGCTGGTGACACGACTGTTGGGTCTACCCCAAGCAGGGGGCTGGCATTGATTTATTGGGAGTGGGGCAGGGACGAGAGTTGGCGCAGGCGGAAAAAAAAACTGCCCAGCCCGACAATGGCTACCCCTGTAATGGCAATAATGAGCGGAATATCCAAATGGTCGATGCCATATATGGGAATATGCGTATTCAATTGCCAGTGCGCCAATTCCGGCCACAGGATACTGGATAATCCGGCTGCCACATAAGCAATGCCGCCAAAGCGCAGGGTTCGGGCAGCAGTAAACAAGGCAAGACTGCGCAGGTCTTTCGTCGAGAGTTTCCTGCTCGCAGCCAGATGACCAAAAAAAGCACCTGCCGTTGCCTGAACGATAGCAGTACCCAGACCAAACAGCGCGCCCGGCAACCAGCCCCAGGCTGCACTTGGCATTGCAGGCGCCAGCGTGGTATACAAAATCAGCGCAAAAGCACCAAAACCCCATCCGGCAATGAAGCCATGTAATGCAGGCATGCTGCTGGTCAAGCCATCCAGAACAGGGTGACGATGTGATGTTTCTTTTTCTTTTTCTTGCATCAACCCGCTACCCGCGGTCATTAATACCCCGATAATGATGAGCAAGATACGGTTCAGGTTATCATTCTGCATCCAGTGCGACAGGCCATACCAGGCCAATTCGCAGGCAATGGCACGCTGCAGGGTAAAGGTCAGGGAAAACAGCAGTCCGGCAAACAAACCTCGGCGCGTAGAATAGCTGCCCATGGCATAACTGAATGTAATCGGCCAGGTGTGTTCGTCAGGAACTACCCCATGCACCAACCCCAACAGGAGCGCTGTCAATAGAGCGACGCCGGTATCCGGGTGTGCAGGGTTGAGTAAAACATGGATATTGAGCATTACATCTGATTCAGTCGGTTGACGGCCAAAATGGTAACCGTATCGCCTTCAACCTGCAGCAAGCCTTCTTCGGTCAATCTGGAAAAAATGCGTGACAAGGTTTCCGGGCGAATATCCAGCAACGATGCGATGGCCTGTTTGCTGGCCGGTAATTGTAACACACGGCGGTTATCATGCGTGTGTGCAGGTTGGGCAAGCAAATATTGCGTCAAGCGTTGGGTACCACTTTGCAGGCTGATGCGATCGATATCGGCCACCAGCGCGTGTAATTGCCGACTCATGGCAGCGAGCAGGCTCAAACACAGGCGCGGGTTATCTTGCAACAAACGACGAAAATGGGTGGAATCAAATGCAATCAAGCGACTGTTTTCCAAGGCACTGGCATAGACCGGATAATTGCCGCCCATGAACATCACCGCTTCAGCAAATGTACGCTCACGACCGATGATTTCCAGCGTATGTTCCTGTCCATTTTCAGACAACAGATACAATTTGACAGCGCCGGACTTGACCAGAAAAAAATGTTTACCCGCGTCACCTTGTGAAAAAAGCGTTTTTCCGGCATCAATGTCACGCCATCTGGCATGAGTGGCGATATCGGCCAACGTGGCGTGTTCGATATCCCGAAATAGAGGAGCCAAGCGGAACTGGCTGGTATCGAGCGCGATTTTCGAGCCTGTTTTGATGGCAGATTTTGCAGCAATGTTTGATTCGGGCTGTTTCATCTCATTGATTCGGCAAATTGATATGGCTAATTGATATAGCCAATTGATATAGCCAATTGATCTATATCAAGGCAGCGCATCCTGTGTCGGTATTATAATGGAAGCATCGTAACACAAGGAGCCACTTTCATGCATAAACGTAACCGATGGTTCATCACAATCGGGCTGGCTTACGGATTATTGGGCGGCGGCATCGCATTGACATTTCTGGCCGACCCCGGACTGATTCCGGGCAATGTGCCGCGTATACATGGCCACATCATGTTGTTGGGGTTCATTCTGATGATGATATATGGCATTGCCCTGCACGTGTTGCCCCGCTTTTCCGGCAAAACCTTGTATTCAGAACGTATGGCAACCTGGCAACTGTATTTTGCCAACGCAGGATTACCTTTGATGATTGTCGGCTGGTTGATGCTGACGAACTGGCTGGTATTACTGGGTGGGACGCTATCTTATATCGGCATTGCACTGTTTGCAGCCAACATTATATTGACTGTCAAACCAAAAGGACCGTGGAGTTGATATCATGGGAGAATTTCGTGGCTGTGAATTACCGGACGATTTGTATTACGACCTGGATTATGTCTGGGTACGACCGGAAGAAAACGGGTTGTTCACCATCGGATTGACTGATCCCGCGCAAACCATGTCGGGAAAAGTCCAGTATGTCTGGATAAAAGAGCCGGGCACATGGCGCGCACAAAAAAAACCGATGGCGCGCATCGAATCGGGCAAATGGGCAGGGGGTATCCCTGCACCCTGTCCCGGCACCATTGTCGCTCGTAACGAAGCCGTACTGGCCAACCCGAATCTGATCAATATCGACCCTTACCACGATGCCTGGCTGGTGCAATTACGCCCGGACGATGCCCAGGCAGCATTGCAACATCTGTGGACAGGGCAAGCGGCACAAGATGCACTGAAAAAATGGATAGAACGTTATGATGTGCAGTGTATGCGCTGTCAGGATTGACCCGGATTTTTTTATGAAGCCCGGATCAAATCAAATACTCGGGAGTTGATATGAAAGTCGAATTATTGGTGTCTGCCTGGTGCCAGTCGTGCAGGCAGGCCGAACAGGTCTGGCAACAAGTGGCGACAGAAAAACAGGTGGATTATGCAGTCGTCGACGCGACACAACCGGAAGGTCGGGAGTTGATCAGCCGCCTGCGCATCAAAACCGTCCCGGCGCTGGTGATCGATGGCGAATTGCGTGGTTTGGGGATACCAACCATCGCCCAAGCGCGGGAATGGGTCAGCCAAGCTCCGACACGCACGGCGAGTCAGGGGCAAAATGCCGGTATTCTGATGTCGGAAGACAACCGCTGGTTTGCCGTGCTGGCCGTCATTTATCTTACGCTGGCTGGATTGGGATTGGTCATTCAGGGCAGTTTGCTGTCAGACGGTCCCACACGGCCAGTGGCCTTGCATTTGATGACCATCGGTTTTTTGCTGATGCTCGCCTATGGCCTCGGCGCCCACATGCTGCCACGATTCACCGTGCAACCCATACGCATGGGATACTGGCCATGGTTACAAATGGCGCTGGTCAATTTGGGTTTGTGGGGATACGTCGCGGGCTTCATGCTGGCGATTCATGCACTGATTATCGTCGGCGGCACATTGGTCTGGTTATCATTATGCATCTTTGCCTGGCGCTTGTGGCCGGTGCTGTGGCCAAAACCGGTCAAACAGGATGGTATTATATTGCGGGTTCATCCCTGATGCGGACAAGCAGCGCATCGGTTTTTGCATCTCCATGACTTCGTAAAATGTAT
>JAJYHV010000057.1 GCA_021790515.1 Pseudomonadota bacterium | reverse complement strand
AAGCGCTGATTAATTCCCACACGGCCGCGACGATGGCTTGGCGGGATGAAATGCAAGGCGCGACGTGCAGTCAAGGGTTATTCTCCCTTGGGTCAGTACCCAAGAAATAGCCTTGACAAGCGGCGCAACGCGGCAGTTCGCCCGCCAAGCCCCGTCCCGCCGTGCATGTTTTGCACGTTTTCAACGTGGCGGTTGCAACCAAATTGCGCACTCGCTTCGCCAATCTCCTTGGCATCGTAGTCCCGGCTACGACCTTCGTCGTTCGTCTCGCGATCATCGCAATTTGGTCTGCTTTGCTCCTCGTGGAGGAGTTAATCAGTGCTTCCTTAGCGACTCGAGCCGTTCCATCTCTTCCATCGACCGTTCATGCCGTCCAATCAAATCCCGACATCTCGTCATCGAATACGCCAAATAATCAGCCGCCGCCTGCATATGAACCGTTTCTTCCTGCAACAGCGCGAGTTTCTCCTGCATCACAGCTGAACCCCGGTCTGAATCACCATCCTGGGAAATGGATGACCCGTATCCGGATAAATAACAACATCTATCTTCCGCTCACCCAGTTGCCGGTGCATTTGCGCCAACAATTCCAACTTGCTCATCAGATTGATTTTTTCGGATAGCACCAACAGATCTATATCGCCACCCAGGGCTGTATCGTCCACCCGGGAGCCGAACAGATAAATTTTCGCCTCAGCATCGACTTGATGAATCAGCTTGCTGATGGTTGCATGCTCTTCACTGGTTATGCGCATGTATGTTCGTACAGGTTGAATTTCAGCGAGATGACAAGACGAAAAGACAAACAAGCCTGTCATCATGAGAGGCGGTGAGAAACCGGCCAACCCCACCGGTCAAATTATAACTCTCCGCCTGAATTTTTCAACACAAAACAAAAAAACCGGCCTTCGGCCAAATAAAATTCGTAAACATTCCGACTCTTTCCGAAATATATAAAAAAATTGCAGCCAACCCTTTCCTGACAAGCATTTCTGCTCGCAAATCCGAGTAAAATGGCACCAGTCTGTCTGGAGTTACCCATGTCGCACATTGAATCCGTCCTGCACGAAAACCGCCATTTTCCACCTTCCACCACGTTTCAGGCGCAAGCCAATGTTTCCGGAGTCGCCCATTATCAGGCGCTATGTGAACAAGCCAGAACAACCTACCCCGAATTCTGGGCCAATCTTGCCCGTGAGCACATTACCTGGCATAAACCCTTCAACCGAATATTGGATGCAGGCAATGCCCCTTTTTTCCGCTGGTTTGACGATGGTGAGCTGAACGTATCGTGGAATTGTCTGGATCGACACCTCACCCACTACAGCGCACGCACTGCCATTATTTTTGAAGCAGATGATGGTACGGTCAGTCACGTGACCTACCAGCAATTATTCGAGCGTGTGTGCGCCATGGCCAATGCCCTGAAAGAACAGGGCATTCACAAGGGGGATCGTATCGTTATCTATCTGCCCATGAGTGTGGAAGCCATCGTCGCCATGCAGGCTTGCGCCCGTATTGGCGCCATCCATTCTGTCGTGTTTGGCGGGTTTTCCGCCAAATCATTGCATGAACGCATCATGGATGCCGGCGCCCGCCTGATCATTACCGCTGATGCAGGTTTTCGCGGCGGCAAGACCATTCCACTCAAGTCAGTAGTCGATGACGCACTCGCCATGTCCACGATATCTCCCATTGAACGGGTTATCGTCTACCAACGCGCCGGATGCTCAATACACTGGCAAAATGGCCGTGATGTCTGGTGGCATGATTGCGTGTCCAGTCAGGCAACATTTTGTGAGCCGGAATGGATGAATGCCGAAGACCCGCTGTTCATTCTGTATACCTCCGGGTCCACCGGGCGACCCAAGGGCGTTCAACACAGCAGCGCCGGGTATTTGCTGGGCGCCATCACCTCCATGCATTGGGTATTCGATGCAAAACCCGCCACCGACGTATTCTGGTGCACTGCCGATGTGGGCTGGATTACCGGCCACAGTTACGTGACATATGGCCCATTGGCGCTTGGCATGACGCAAGTGATTTTCGAAGGTATCCCGACCTGGCCGGACGCCGGGCGCTTCTGGCGCATGATCCAGCAACACCGCGTCACTACATTTTATACCGCACCCACCGCCATTCGTTCGCTCATCAAACTGGGCGCCGATCTGCCGGCACAGCATGACCTGTCCAGCCTGCGATTGTTGGGCACCGTCGGTGAACCCATCAACCCGGAAGCCTGGCTATGGTTTTACCGCCAGATCGGCCAGGAGCGCTGTCCAGTGGTCGATACCTGGTGGCAAACCGAAACCGGCGCACACATGATTGCCCCCCTGCCCGGCGCCATTACCACCAAACCCGGTTCCTGCACACTGCCTCTGCCCGGCATCCAGGCAGACATTCTGGATGAACAGGGCGAGTCATTACCGGTTGGTGAAGGGGGTTATCTGGTCGTTCGTCAGCCTTTTCCTTCCTTGCTGCGCACCTTGTGGAACGATCCGGAACGATTTAAAACCACGTATTTCCCGGTGGAATTCAAAGGATGCTATGTCGCTGGAGATTCTGCCCACCGTGATGAAGAAGGTTATTTCTGGATCATGGGACGCATCGACGACGTACTGAACGTTTCCGGCCACCGGCTGGGCACCATGGAAATCGAATCGGCGCTTGCCACCCACCCTGCCGTCGCAGAAGCGGCGGTGGTTGGCAAACCACACGACATCAAAGGTGAAACCATCGTAGCGTTTGTGGTACTCAAACAACAATGCCCCCGCAATGGCGCTGCCAAAGCCATGGCAGATGAATTGCGTCACTGGGTTGGCAAGGAAATTGGCGCCATTGCCAAACCGGAAGAATTCCGGTTTGGAGAAAACCTGCCCAAAACCCGTTCCGGCAAAATCATGCGTCGCTTGTTACGCGCACTGGCCCGTGATGAAGAAATCAGCCAGGATGTGTCCACACTGGAAAACCCGGCCATTCTGGAACAACTCAAATCTGTCTGTTGATGATGAAACGGTCTATAGGTCATCACACGATACGCCTGACCTTTTGGCTCACTGGCACATTGATTGTGTGCCTGTTGCTGACAGGGTTCCTGTTACGGTTCTGGATTCTACCCGATCTGGATCAATGGCGTCCGCAGATTGCTGCCTCACTAAGTCACGCCAGTGGACAGGATATCCAGCTTGGCAAACTGGATGCCAGTTGGCAGGGGTGGCATCCAGTATTGCATATCAGCCAGATTCGGGTGCTCTCACGCTCGGGCACGCCTCTCATCACTTTAAACGATATACGTGCCGGAATTTCGTGGACCAGCCTGCCTTTGGGTGAATTACGACTGACAACGCTCGTTATTTCCAATCAATCCATCGCGCTGACCCGCAAGGCCGACGGCAGCTTGTGGCTCGACCATTACCCCATCCATCAACAAACCTCCTCTCCTGATTTTGCCGACTGGCTGTTACGCCAACCGCACCTGCAACTGTCTCACGCCACGCTCACTTGGCAGGATGCGACCCGCAACAGCCCGGTTCTGGCTTTTAACGACCTGAATTTTAGTCTGGACAGTTTCTTTTCCCATCATCGCTTCCATTTTTCCGCCATCCCTTCTACGCCGATTGCACCTCCCGTTTTTATCGACGGTAATCTTGTCGGTCGCTCACTGCACGATCTACCCGCCTGGCGAGGCACGCTGTCTGTTCAAGCCACTGGCATTGATCTCGCGCAATGGCAACCCTGGCTGACGTTACCGCTAGGTATCACCCATGGCTACGGCAATGTTTCCCTGTCAGGGCAATTTGCCCATGCTCGACTCACGGCGCTTGTCAGTCAGGTACGATTGCGCCAATTATCTTTGCAATTCACCCCCAATTTACCACGCCTGAATCTGCTGAACCTGTCGGGACAGGCAATATGGCAACGGCAAGGCAATACCCAATCCATTGAACTCAAACAAGTCAGTCTGCGCAATGATGCCCTGCTCTATCTTGCCCCACTGAACTTTTATCTGCGCCTTTCCCCCGCTTCCGCTCACACGGCTGCACAAGGCGCATTACGCTGCTCAAACCTGTCGCTGGACAATCTGGCACAACTCGCTTCTTATCTGCCTCTTTCTCCGATACAAACCCAATGGTTGCAGCAGCACCAACTTTCCGGCAAGCTGAACAACATTAATGCAAGCTGGCTTGGCAATCTGCCGCAGCCCGACACATTCAGCCTGTCTGGCCAGTTTTCTGATCTGGGCATGCACGGCAACGTGACTGCGCCTGGTTTATTCAGCTCCTCTGGTTTTTCTGGTTTGTCTGGACGCATCAATGGCAACAGCCAGTCTGGCACGGCCACGCTATTCAGTACCAATGTCGGACTGGATTTACCCAAACTATTGTTCGAACCCCACCTTCACCTGAACAGCCTGACCGCGCAATTGCGCTGGCAACAACAGAAAACCGGCTGGCAATTCAAGCTGGCGCAAGCCAGTCTCAACAATGCTGATTTCAATGGCAACCTGTTCGGCAGCTACGATTGGCAGCCGGGACAACCGGGACAAATCGATCTGCATGGTGGTCTGTACAACGCCCGCGGCAGCGCAGCCTGTCACTATCTGCCACTTGTCATCCAGCGCCCTGCGTACAACTGGGTGTGCCAGAACCTGATCAGCGGTATTGCCGAGCGCGTACAGTTCGATCTGGTCGGCAATCTCGCGCATTATCCCTTTCACAACGATGGACAAGGCTTGCTCAATGTGCACATCGCTGTCAAGGATGCCTCCATACGACCCAATCCGGATTTTCCGCGTATCAATCACATTCAGGGCAGCGTCGATTTTGAGGGAACCCGCATGCTGATCCACAGCGACAATGCCCGTCTGTATCAAGCAAAATTGCACAATATTCTGGTGCAGATTCCCGACCTGTTCGCACACGACAAGGAATATCTGCAAGTAGCCGGCCAGGCAGATGGAAAAATCGCCGATTTCATTCAGTTCGTCAACGCCAGTCCAGTCAAGAAAGCACTGGATGACCTGACCGCAAATGCCAACGGCACCGGCAACACCCACCTTGACCTGCGCATCAAATTGCCTTTCCACGACATACTGCACCCGGATATCGCGGGCACACTCCACTTCCAGCGCGATAACGTACAACTCTCGCCACAATTACCGTCTCTGGACGATGTCCACGGCTTCCTGCAATTCACCCAATCCGGGGTCAATGCCAACGATATCCGGTTACAACTGTTCCACCAGCCAGCCATATTGAATAGCACCAGCCAGTCTGACGGCAGCGCACAAATCCATCTTCAGGGACAAATCGCACAGGACGAACTGGGCCACTGGATACCCAATACACTCGCACAACATTTCCATGGCAAAACACCATGGCATGCCACCTTGTCGCTCCTGCGCGGGCAAGTGACGGACGTCACAGCGGACAGCAACCTGAATGGACTTGCCATCGATCTGCCTCCACCACTGAATAAAACGGCCAGCCAATCACTTGCCTTGCATTGGGACAGCCACAATACCAGCGACGGTCATCTGCTTGCCAACATTCGCTATGACAACCAACTGCAGGCACAACTGCTCGCCCATTCCGAACAAGGCAGCCTGCACCTCGATCGCGGCAGTATTGTCCTGGGTAGTGGTCATGCCAGCCTGCCTGCGCATGAAGGACTGGATATTCTTGGTACGCTGGACAGCATCCAACTGGAAGACTGGTTCGGGCTGTTTCCCGGTCAAGGAAACGCGCTACCGATACACAGCGTCAATCTTACCGCGCATCAACTACAACTGTTTCACCATGATTTTCAGCAAATCACCCTGAGTGCCATACAACAAAACACCCATTGGCTTGCCCACCTTGCTGGCCCCCGTATACAAGGCGACATCAATTGGTTTCCGGCCAAACCATCCTATCCCCAGGGTAAGCTCGTGGCACAATTCAAGATGCTGGATATTCCACCGGCACAACCATCAGCGCCTGCGTCAGCGCCAGACAAACCAAACGATAATCAGGATATTCACTGGCCAGAAATGCAGTTCCAGGTCGATGATCTGCAGGTCAATCATTACGCGCTGGGCAAACTCAATTTGCACACCACACCCATTCCAGGGGGCATGCACATCGACCCGCTCGCCGTGAGCAACCCCGACAGCACGTTCATCATGACCGCGGACTGGCACCCGGGCAGCACGCCACAAACCCAAGCCCAATTGCATCTGAGCATTCACCGTCTCGGCGGCTTCCTTGCCCGTTATCACCAACCAGATACCATCGCCCGCGGCACAGCCCAACTTGACGGTAACGCATCATGGAATGGCACGCCGATGGACATCCCTATCGGCAGCTTGAATGGACAATTTACGTTGCATGCCATGCATGGCCAATTTCTGAAACTGGATCCGGGCGCGGCAAAATTGCTTGGCATTCTAAGTTTACAGGATTTGCCGCACCACATTACGCTGGATTTCCGCGACGTTTTCAGTAATGGATTCGCTTTTGATGACATTTCCGCGACGATTTTGTTAAATCACGGCATAATAGGCAGCAATGATTTTATGATGCAGGGACCGGCAGCAACCGTTCACTTGCAAGGAAACGTGGACATTCACGCACAAACCGAAAACCTGAAAGTCTCCGTCAGTCCAAAACTGAGTGAAAGTGTGGCGCTCGCCAGTTCATTTGTCGGCGGCCCGGTGGTAGGCTTGAGCATGCTGGCGATACAAAAGCTGCTGTCCAACCCGATTGGCGAAGCATTGCGTTACAACTATGACATCACTGGTTCCTGGCATGATCCGGTGGTTCAGAAAACAGGACTTTGATTCATGCAAAGACGCTTTTTCATGTTGCTTATTCTGTCCAGCCTATTGCTGGCAGCCAATTTTTCCCGAGCCGATATTTGCCCGGTTGGTGATGATTTCTGGCTGTCGCCACGCAGCGGCCTGTCTGTCCTTGACAACAAAGACATCAGACCCTGCGTCTTGCCCCTGTTGAGTGATCCCAAACAAATACTGATAATTTCTTACCCGAGCAACGATGAGGCCGCCATATATGCGGCAGAATTGCGCCAGTGGTTATTAGCGCTGGCTCTGCCCTCATCGCGTGTACTGCTCAAAAACATTCCTGCCAACACATCCATTCAACTCGAAACGCAAACCAACCCATGACTGATGCATCTCATACACCATCTACCCTGTCACCTCACCGTGTCGCTGCCATCCAAATGGCTTCTGGCCCCAACGTCAGCGCCAATCTTGCCGAAGCTGCCCGATTAATCGCCATGGCGGCCAAACAAGGCGCCAAACTAATCGCTTTACCCGAGTTTTTTGCCATCATGGGGATGAAAGATACGGACAAACTGGCTATCGCCGAACAGGATGGACAGGGTCCCATCCAACGTTTTTTGTCCAATACTGCCAAAAAACATGCCATCTGGTTAATCGGCGGTTCCATCCCTTTAACAACCCAGACCGCAAGAAAGGTACGCAACAGCTGCCTCGTTTTCGACGACAAGGGTAAGCGCGTGGCGCGTTATGACAAAATTCACCTGTTTGGTTTCAACATGGGTGCTGAACATTATCAGGAAGAAAACACCATCGAACCCGGTGACCAGATTGTCGTCGTCGATACGCCGTTTGGTCGTATCGGGTTATCCATTTGCTACGATCTGCGCTTTCCCGAATTGTATCGCGCCATGCGGGAAGTGAACCTGATTGTCATCCCTTCCGCGTTTACAGCCACCACCGGCAAAGCGCATTTTGAAACGCTGGTGCGCGCGCGCGCCATTGAAAACCTGGCTTATGTCATGGCGCCCGCACAGGGTGGTTATCACCTGTCCGGACGAGAAACCCATGGTGATACCATGATTGTCGATCCGTGGGGGACTGTGCTTGATCGCTTGCCACGCGGTTCTGGCATCGTTCTGGCCAATATCAACCCGGATTATCAGCAACACTTGCGCAACAGCCTGCCGGCACTGTCTCACCGTGCACTGGATTGCACCCAGTTACATGTCTCTCACCTTTAAATAAGCGAGGTTCACATGTCTACCCCCATAAGCGGCATCTACACGCCAAACCAACAAGCCCTGCTGGATACCGCGCACATCACGCTGCTGACGCCAAACCAGATCGACACACGGCATCTCGACGAAGTGTTCGGTCAGTTGATGCGTCATCAACTCGATTACGCCGATCTGTATTTTCAATACACCCGTTCAGAAGGCTGGAGTCTGGAAGAAGGACAGGTCAAATCAGCCAGTTTCAACATTGAACAAGGTGTGGGTGTGCGTGCAGTGTCCGGTGAAAAAACAGCGTTTGCTTATTCCGACGACATCAGCCACAGCGCATTGCTTGCTGCCAGCGAAGCCACCCGCGCCATCGCCCGTATTGGCGGCAATCAACAACACCATCGCGTCGCCGCGCGCCACACACCTCACGCGCTGTATGCACCAAACGACCCGCTGGTGTCATTACCGGACGCAGAAAAAGTCACTCTGCTGGAAAAGCTCGAACGCTATGCCCGTGCTGCCGATCCGCGCGTCACACAAGTCATGGCAAGCCTGAATGCCGAATACGATGTGGTATTCATTGCCCGCTCGGACGGTCATCAGGCAGCCGATGTCCGCCCACTGGTACGTCTGTCGCTGCAGGTCATTGCTGAACAGGACGGGCAACGTGAACAGGGCATGTCCGGCGGCGGCGGCCGCTTCGATTACAGTTATTTTAATGACGCCATGCTACACCAGTATGCCAACGAAGCCGTGCACCAAGCCATCACCAATTTAACCGCCAAACCTGCGCCTGCCGGTACGATGACCGTCGTGCTTGGTGCCGGCTGGCCGGGTATTTTGCTGCACGAAGCCATCGGCCATGGTCTGGAAGGTGACTTCAACCGCAAGGGCAGCTCCGCGTTCAGCAATCGCATCGGTGAAAAAGTAGCAGCCAGCGGTGTCACCGTCGTCGATGATGGCACGCTGCCGAACCGTCGCGGCTCACTTAACATCGACGATGAAGGCAACCCAACCCAGTGCACCACACTGATTGAAAATGGCATTCTGAAAGGCTATCTGCAAGATAGTTTGAATGCCCGTCTGATGGGAACATCTCTCACCGGCAACGCCCGCCGGGAATCCTTCGCGCATATTCCGATGCCACGCATGACCAATACTTATATGTTGAATGGCGAATATGACCCGCAGGAAATCATCGCCTCTGTCGAACATGGCCTGTATGCCGTCAACTTTGGCGGCGGTCAGGTAGACATTACCAGCGGTAAATTTGTGTTTTCTGCCGCCGAAGCCTATTTAATTGAAAATGGCAAAATCACCACGCCAGTCAAAGGCGCGACATTAATCGGCAATGGTCCGGATGTACTCACTCGCGTCTCGATGATCGGCAATGACATGCGTCTGGATCCAGGTGTTGGCACCTGCGGCAAGGAAGGCCAAAGCGTACCTGTTGGCGTCGGACAACCGACGTTACGCATCGACAGCCTGACTGTCGGTGGTACTACCTGAGCCTGAATTTTTATTTGGAAATTTCATGCATTCTGTTGTTCGTACCCGTTTTGCTCCCAGTCCAACCGGCTATCTCCATATCGGTGGCGCCCGGACCGCCTTGTTCGCTTGGGCATATGCCCGTCACCATCATGGTACGTTTGTCCTGCGCATTGAAGATACCGACCTCGAACGCTCCACACCTGAGTCTGTGCAGGCTATTCTGGATGGCATGCGCTGGCTGGGATTGGATTATGACGAAGGTCCTTTTTACCAGATGCAACGCATGCCCCGGTACAAAGAAGTTCTGGCCCAAATGCTGGCACAAGGTCAAGCATATTATTGTTATGCCACACCACAAGAACTGGACAGCATGCGGGAAAATCAGCGCGCAGCGGGGCTCAAACCACGCTACGATGGCCGCTGGCGACCAGAAACCGGCAAAACGCTGCCGTCAGTTCCTGCTGACATTCAACCTGTCATTCGTTTCAAAAACCCACAAGATGGTGCCGTGGTCTGGCATGATCTGGTCAAAGGCAATATCCGCATCAGCAATGAAGAGCTTGACGATCTGATTATTGCCCGCTCCGACGGCACGCCGACCTACAACTTTTGTGTGGTTGTCGATGACTGGGACATGCGTATCACCCATGTTATTCGCGGTGACGATCATGTCAACAATACCCCGCGCCAAATTAATATTCTCAAGGCCCTCGGCGCAGAATTGCCACACTATGCGCATGTCCCCATGATTCTGGGTGAAGATGGCGAGAGGCTGTCCAAACGCCACGGGGCAGTCAGCGTCCTGCAATATCAGCAAGAAGGATTCCTGCCTGCCGCGCTACTCAATTATCTGGCCCGATTGGGCTGGTCACATGGCGACGACGAGTTGTTCAGCCTGCAACAATTTGCCGACTGGTTTGCGCTTGAGGCCATCAACCGTGCGCCAGCCAAATTTAATACCGATAAACTGCGCTGGCTGAATCAGCAATACATCAAAGCCGCCGACGTGTCACAACTGGCCGAAGCGCTCACGCCTTTTCTCGCTACCGAGGGTTTGAATACGCAACAAGGCCCGGTATTGACAGACGTTGTCCATCTATTACGAGAGCGCGCCGAAACACTGGTCGATCTGGCTCGACAGGCGCGCATCTTTTACCACTATCAACCGCCAGAAGCGGATGCGTTGGCTGCGCACCTTGATCTGGCCGTCCTGCCAGCCTTGCAAGACATCACCCGGCGACTGGCCACACTCTCGTGGCAACCAGAAAACATTCACGACGCCATCAAGTCTTGTGTTACCCAGTTTGGATTGAAGATGCCAAAACTCGCCATGCCCTTGCGACTCATGACAACTGGCACGGCACATACACCAAGCATCGACAAAACATTGTTTCTGATTGGCAAAGATACCGTGTTACAGCGCTTGCGCGAACAGACGGACAAAATCGCCGGCTGATGGCAACCGGGCCATGAAGATCATGCGGAACCATACATGGAACCATGCATGCAGAATGTCGCTTTCCTCCTGCCCGCCCCGTTCTCGCCGCTTCCCTTATTTCACGACGTGCAAATGTGCCCGTCCCGGTTTCGGCGGTTCGTCATCCCCGGTACCGTCGCCATCTTTAGCTTTATCCTGTATAGCGGTTTCGTCAGTCGACGATCCCAGATTTTGCGCCATGCCGTCTTCTGTTTCATCCCCCGCCGTATCTGGTATCTGGAACGACAAGCCTTGCCCATTCTCACGGGCAAACAAACTTTCAACCGTATCAACAGGCACTTCGATGTTGCGTGCCACACCACCAAAACGGGCTGAAAACCTGACCCAGTGATTATCCATCACCAACCCTTTGGCCGCTGAAGGTGAAATATTGAAGGTAATACGCCCATCCCGGACGAATTCCATCGGAACCCGTGCCAGATGATTCACCTGCACTGTCATATAAGGGGTGAATGATTGATCGATGCACCACTCATAAATGGCACGCATCAGATACGGTTTGGTCGATGCGTCAGGCATGCCAAGGACCTTCGATACTCGTCATCATTTGCGCATCGCTTTCTCATTTGGTGTCAGCGCGTCGATAAAGGCCGGGCGACTGAACAAGCGTTCAGCATATTTCAACAAATTTGCCGCCTGACGCGGCAACTGGATATCATAATGTTCCAGCCGCCACAATAAAGGCGCAATGGCGACATCAAGCATGGAAAACTCGTCGTTCAACATGAATTTCTGTTTGGCAAAGATGGGGGAAATTTGTGTCAGGCTATCCCGAATCGCGATACGCGCCTTGTCCGCGGCGGCTTTATTGCCACGCTCAAGCGCATTCACATGCACAAACAAATCCTGCTCAAACGTAAACAGGAACAATCTGGCGCGAGCGCGCATCACCGGATCAGCCGGCATCAATTGCGGATGTGGGAAACGTTCGTCAATATACTCATTGATGATATTGGCTTCATACAAAACCAGATCACGCTCGACGAGGACCGGCACTCGATTGTATGGATTCATCAGCGCCAAATCTTCAGGCTTGTTTTGCAAATCAACATCAATGATTTCAAAATCCATGCCTTTTTCAAACAACACGATACGGCAACGCTGACTATAAGGGCAACTGTTACCGGAATACAACGTCATCATTTTCAAAACCCCAAAACAACAGCGCCGACGAAAATTTCCGTCGGCAAAAATCGGTGTAATCAAACTACTCCGACGTAAAAAAGCATGTTACCCGAATACCGCATCGACCAACAATCGAACCGGCATTCAGGCAACACCATGCTATCAGAACAGACAAAATTAATGCACGTCTTTCCAGAACTCTTTTTTCAGAAAATATGTCAGAATGAAGAAGATGCCTAAAAACAGCAAGACATAAACACCGGTTTCAAGCCGTTTCATTTTCGACGGTTCGGACATCCAGGTCAAATAATTGACCAAATCTCCGACTGTGGCATCATACTCGACCGGGGTCAACTTACCCTGTTTCACCAGTTCGAACACTGGCTTGCTTCCGTCCACACCTGATTTTTTCAAAACCTGCTCGCCTTGCAGCGTCCACAATACGTGTGGCATGCCGACGTTGGCAAACACGGTATTGTTCCAACCGGTTGGGCGCGAATCGTCCAGATAAAAGCTGCGCAGATAGGTGTAAATCCAGTCTGGTGTGCGTGAACGTGCAATAACAGACAGATCAGGTGGTGGCACGCCAAACCATTTCTTGGCATCGTCTGGCCGCATGGCGATTTTCATGGTGCTCCCCACATTGTCCGTGGCAAACATCAAGTTCTTTTTAATCTGCTCTTTGGTCAGACCAATGTCCACCATCCGGTTATAGCGCATGTATTCCGCGCTGTGACAACTCAGGCAGTAATTGGTAAAAATTTTCGCCCCACGTTGAATGGAAGGATAGTCACTCAGATTAACCGGCGCCTTGTCCAGATACGCACCCTCATCTGAAGCGAATACTGTCAGTGGCGCAAACAGCAGCGCAATTAGCAATTTCTTCATTATTCAGGAATCCTTTCTGGTACAGGTTTGGTTTTTTCAATCGAGGTATACAATGGCATCAACAGGAAGAAGGCAAAATAGATTGTGCCGAAAATCCGGGCAAATGCAGTATGAACAGGTGTTGGCTCTTTGGTACCCAGATAACCCAGACCGACAAAACTGATCACGAACAACGTCAGGAAGGTTTTGTAAATGGGACCGCGATAACGGATCGATTTCGCCTTCGCGCGATCCAGCCAAGGCAGGAAAGTTATAATCAACACGGCAGCTCCCATGCCAATCACACCAAACAGCTTATTGGGCACTGCACGCAACAGCGCATAAAACGGCGTGAAATACCACAACGGCACGATATGCGGTGGAGTTTTCATCGGGTTGGCAGGGATGAAGTTGTCTGGTTCGAGGAACCAGCCACCCATCTCCGGGGCAAAGAAGATGATGGCCGAAAAAACCATCAAAAACACGACCACGCCAACGATATCCTTGACAGTATAGTAAGGATGAAATGGAATGCCGTCCAGCGGGATATGGGTAACCGGATCCTTGACCTTCTTGATTTCAATGCCTTCCGGATTGTTGGATCCCACTTCGTGCAACGCAATGATGTGCGCAACGACCAAGCCCAACAGCACCAGTGGAATGGCGATGACGTGAAAGGCAAAAAAGCGGTTCAGCGTGGCATCGGACACCACAAAGTCGCCACGAATCCACGTACTGAGTGCATCACCAATCACCGGAATCGCTCCGAACAAAGAAATAATGACTTGCGCGCCCCAGAACGACATTTGACCCCATGGCAACAAATAGCCCATGAACGCCTCTGCCATCAGCGCCAGGTAAATCATCATGCCGAAAATCCACACCAGTTCGCGTGGCTTACGGTACGAACCATAAATCAATCCGCGAAACATATGCAGATAGACCACCACAAAGAACATGGAGGCGCCGACCGAATGCATGTAGCGAATCAGCCAACCCCAGTCGACATCGCGCATGATGTATTCGACCGAACCAAATGCCAACAAGGTATCCGGCTTATAGTTCATGGTCAGGAAGATGCCGGTAAAAATCTGGTTGACCAATACCAACAACGCCAACGAACCAAAGAAATACCAAAAATTGAAATTCTTTGGTGCATAGTATTCAGACAAATGCGCCTTCCAGGTTACGGTCAATGGAAAACGGTCATCTATCCAGCCTATCATTTTTTGCATTGCGCTCATTGCTTACGCCCCCTTTTTGGTGCTTTCGCCGACCAGAATTCGGCTATCGCTCATGTAATAATGCGGCGGAACCAGCATGTTCATCGGCGCTGGTACGTTTTTGAACACGCGTGCCGACAGGTCATAACGCGAACCGTGGCAAGGGCAGAACCAACCGCCGGGCCAGTCCGCACCTAAATCGGGAGGCCCTAACTCGGGACGGTAGGTTGGAGAACAGCCCAAATGGGTACAAATACCCACGACAACCAGATATTCGGGCTTGATGGAACGGTTTACATTTTTGCAGTACGGCGGTTGTTGCGGCACATCCGAGTTCGGATCTACCAATCTTGGCGCCAATCCCGGCAATTTGGAAAGCATGGCCGGTGTACGATTGACCACCCAGACCGGCTTTCCCTGCCAGGCCACAGCCAGCTGCATTCCCGGTTCAACCTTGCTGATGTCAACCTCGACCGGCGCACCAGCAGCCTTTGCCCGTTCGCTGGGCATCATACTCAACACAAAAGGTGTCAACGCTGCCACGCCCGCTGCGCCACCAACGACTGTTGTGGCAGCAACAAGAAAGCGGCGTTTGCTGCGATCCACTTGCTGATTCATCATCATCCATCCTTATGAAAGACTACGCCAAAAACCAGGCAGCCTGCCGCCAGTCACAAAAACAACGTCACCGGCTCAGCAACCACCCCACGCCAAAAAATACAGCGCAAATCAATTATCGAACTACCCTATCGAACAACCCGATTAAAAACCTTGCCATTTTACCTATTTTTTTAACAAAATAAAAAGCTAATTTTGCATCACTGTGACTTGTTTCGCCGATACATGTCGTTTTTCTCTTTAAAATTATCAATACGTGACCGGCGCTCCTGTATAATTCTCCCCGTTTACATTACAATTTCTTGCTTCTATGCGTAAATTTTGGCTCTTGTTCGCCCAGAGCACGACCATCGCGCTCGGCGTACTGCTGGTTATGAGCCTGTTTCGTCCCGAATGGCGTTCTTGGCTACCCGCTACCACACTGCCGCGTCACGCTGTCGCCACCCCTGCCGCACCCATTTCCTACCGTGACGCTGCACACAAGGCTATTCCATCGGTAGTCAATGTTTTTTCCAGCAAAGCAACGCGTACGCCGAGCGAGATTCCGGATAACCCTTTCCTGCGCCGGTTCTTTGGTCGTCGCCAACAATCATCGCACATCCAACGCAGCACCAATCTGGGGTCTGGCGTCATTGTCAGCGCCGACGGCTACATTCTCACCAACCAGCACGTCGTCGAATCCGCCGACGAAATTCAGGTTGCCCTGCACGATGGGCGAAAACTGCGTGCCACCGTCGTCGGCACAGATCCGGAAACAGACCTGGCGGTACTGAAAATCCAGACCAACCATTTGCCAGCCATTACCTTCGCGTCATCGAACGATGTCAGCATTGGCGATGTCGTGCTCGCCATCGGTGACCCGTTCGGCGTAGGACAAACTGTCACCATGGGCATCATCAGCGCGCTCAAACGCTCGCACCTGGGTATCAACACTTTTGAAGATTTCATCCAGACTGATGCTGCCATCAACCCTGGCAACTCTGGCGGCGCGCTGGTTGACACCAACGGCAATCTGATTGGCATCAACAGCGCCATTTACTCGCGTTCCGGTGGCTCGCAAGGGATTGGTTTCGCTATCCCGTCCAACCTTGCCGCAAACGTCATGCGCCAAATTATTGCGCATGGTCATGTCATCCGTGGCTGGATTGGCATCGAAGTTCAGGACATCAGTCCAGGAATGGCGCGATCGCTACATTTGCCCCGAAACAATGGCGTACTGGTTGCCGGTGTACTCCGCAAAGGCCCCGCCAACAAAGCGGGCATCACCCCTGGAGACATCGTGCTGCAAGTCAACAACCAGCCCATTGAAAATTCTTTGACGCTGCTCAACCAGATTGCCGGGTTGACGCCGGGCGAGAATATCCGAATCGATACCCTCCATCACGGACACCTCACCCACGTCCAGATCACCGTACGCCAACGCCCAATCCAGCACTGACGGCACATATACGGCAAGCTCACAAACTGTTGCGCCACTCCTGATCTTCCGCGTCAAACAGACGATTGGCTTCAAACAACCCCCAACTGCCGGCCGGATAAGTGTGAATAAAATCCCGTTCCTGCGCCCAACTTTTCAGAATCGGGTCGACGACTCGCCACGCCCACTCCACTTCATCGAAACGAATGAACAAGGTGCGATCGCCATGCACGACATCCAGCAGCAAGGTTTCGTACGCATCCAGCGCCACTTCGTCATCTTTACGATAACTGGCATTGAGTGAAATCACGCGCGTATTCATTTCCAGCCCCGGTTGCTTGACGTGCACTTCCATGCGCATGGATTCTTCCGGTTGAATGGATAAAATAATCCAGTTCGGCGAAATGCTTTCCAACGGTGTCGAGCGAAACAATTGCTGTGGCGGATGGCGCAGGCGAATGGCCACCATCGAGCGTGTTTCTGCCAGACGTTTGCCGGTGCGCAAATAAAATGGCACGCCGCGCCAACGCCAGTTATCGATATAAAATTTGGCCGCCACAAAGGTCTCGGTGATGGATTGCGGTTCCACACCGGGTTCGTCCTGATAACCGACCACATGCTCGCCGTCGATGCTGCCTGCGCCGTATTGTGCCCGAAAGGCATGCGCATGCACAGAACGTTTGCTGATGGGGCGAATCGAGCGCAACACTTTGACCTTTTCGTCGCGCAGCGCATCGGCATCCATCACCGGCGGCGGCTCCATTGCCACTACGGTCAGCAATTGCATCAAATGGTTTTGCAACATATCGCGCAAGGCGCCGGCATGATCGTAATAATCTGCCCGGTTTTCAATCCCCATCGTCTCAGCAGCAGTAATCTGAATGTGGTCGATAAAGTTGCGGTTCCACAACGGTTCAATCAAAGTGTTGGCAAAACGAAACACCATCAGGTTTTGTACCGTATCTTTACCCAAATAATGATCAATACGGAAAATCTGTTGCTCGTCAAAGTGTTCATGCAGCAGACGATTGAGTGCCTGCGCGGATTCGATATCTTCGCCAAACGGTTTTTCCACCACCACCCGATGCAGACCGCGTGGCTGTGCCAACCCGGATTTATCCAGATTTTTGATCACGCTCTGAAAATCGGCCGGTTTGATGGACAGATAAAATACAGCATTCGAACAGATGCCCATGCGCGGTTTGGCCAGTTCCTGTCCCAATTGCTGATACAGCGCCAAATCATGCAACTCGCCACGCACATAAATAAAGCGTTGCACAAAATGGTTGCAAACGGTTTCATCAAAGCGTGCCTGCAATCTTTCATGCAACACGCTACGCAAGTGTTCTTTCCACTCGTTATCATTCCATTCACGTCGACCGGTAGCGATAAATTGCATGCCTTCCGGCAACCGACCCGCCTGTTCCAGACGGCACAACGCCGGCAACAGCTTCTTGGTGGCCAGATTGCCCGTTGCGCCAAAAATCACGAAATTACACGGAAAAACCGGATTATCAGTCATGGCCGGACTCCTTGACACCATGTCCGCCAAAGCCTTTGCGCATCATCGCCAACAATTTGTTGGTATAATCGTTGCGCCCTTGACTGGTAAAGCGCATCATCAGCGACAGGCTCATGACCGGCGTTGGCACGCCCTGTTCGACCGACTCCAGTACCGTCCAACGCCCTTCTCCCGAATCCGCCACAAACGGATCAATACTATCCAGCTTTTGATTCTGTCGCAGAAAATCGGTTGTCAAATCCAGGATCCATGACCGCACCACGCTACCATGACGCCACATCTCGGCAATACCCGCCAAATCAAGCGCAAAATCTTCTTTGGCTTTCATCAGAGCCATGCCCTCGGCTAACGACTGCATCATGCCGTATTCGATGCCATTGTGCACCATTTTGACAAAATGCCCACTACCCACCGGACCACAATGCAGCCAACCCGCGTCCGGGGCAGGCGCCAGAATTCTGACAAATGGTGCGAGTCGCGACATGGCGGCGTCACTACCGCCGAGCATCAGCGCATAACCATTTGCCAACCCCCAAACACCGCCTGAGACGCCTGCGTCCATGAACGAAAATCCCAATGGCTCCAACTCAGCCGCATGCCGTTGACTTTCCTTGTAATAGGCATTGGCGCCATCCACCACCAAGTCACCCGGCGACAGCAACCCGCGCAAGGTCTGCAAAACAGATTCCGTGGCCGCTCCTGCCGGCAGCATCAACCAGACAATCCGTGGCGCGGGCAACTCCGCGACCAACGCCTCCACCGTCGCGCAAGCCTGAATGTGCTGCTCTTCCTGCGCCAATTGCTCTGATACGACAGTGTTACGATTCCACACGGCGACATTAGCACCGCCACGCGACAAACGACGCGCCATGTTGCCGCCCATGCGCCCTAATCCCAACAAACCGATTTGCATGCTGTCTCCTCATAAAAATATCGTTTTTGAACAAGCAGACTATCGTTATGAGTATGCGCTTCTCCCTTAAAGGCAATCGGAAATAATCATCACGTGGCTGGCGGCACCGTACTGACGAATGCAGGTCGTTCAGCCAATCTGGCGGCCAGAAGGGCCAGATTCGGATGTGCCGTGCGCCAGTCAATATATGGAAAACGCAAATCGAGATACCCCATGGCACAACCCATGGCAATATCGGCCAGGCTGTACGTGTCCGCAACACACCAAGCATGATCGCCCAGATCGCGAGAAGCTGTCGCCAATGCACGAAAGACCTTTTGCTCCTGACGTGTGATCCATTCTGCGCTTTGTTGGGCGACAGGCCGCTTTTTTTCCAGATAAGTTGCTGCTGCCGCATCACAGATACCATCACCCAGGGCTTCCCAGCGTTTGGTCGCCAAACGCAAACGACCTTCCTTGGACAGCAGGTTATGCACCGGCGACGCCAGATCGAGGTATTCGACAATGACCCGCGAATCGTACAACGAAGTACCGTCATCCAGCACCAGCACCGGAATCTTGCCCAACGGGTTATATTCCGGCACATGGGTGTCATCCGTCCACGGCACGTCAATCTGCAATTCGCACTCAATACGTTTTTCTGCCAACACCACGCGCACCTTGCGTGCGAAAGGGCTGGTCAGCGATGCAATCAGTTTCATGCGTTATTCCCAACCTGTTTTCGAAACAATCATTCGTTTCAACTGTACCACATCTATCCCCATTTCAACGAACCGTTGTGGCAAATTTTCCAATCCGGCCAATGCTGCCGGACGTTGCGGCAAAAAACCCAACGCCTCGCGCACGGTATCATCAAATTTGGCAGGTTGCGCCGTTTCCAGCACCACCATGGGCACACCAGACTCACGATTTGCCAAGGCAACAGCCAACCCGTCCGCCGTGTGCGGGTCGATCACCGTACCATATTTCTGCCAGGTATGCCGAATGGTAGCAATTCGACTTGCGTGGGTATTCGCACCAGATACCATGCCATACGCCGACATGCGTTCCCACACACCTTTCGCGCGCAAATCAATGGCTTCTCCCCGATCAACCTGTTGCCAGAGTTCCCGCAACGCCATGCTGTCGCGACCCAGCACATCGGCAATGAAGCGTTCAAAGTTGGATGCCTTGGAAATATCCATCGACGGACTACTGGTATGCCACGTTTGTGCCGCAACACGGGGACGATAAATCCCTGTGGTAAAAAACTCATCCAGAACATCGTTTTCGTTCGTCGCCACGACCAGTTTGGCAATCGGCAACCCCATCATGCGCGCAATATGTCCGGCACAGGCATTGCCAAAATTTCCGGACGGTACCGCGAAGCTGATCTGCTGCCCAACATGATCTGCGGCGGAAAAATATGCCTTGAAGTAATAAACAATCTGCGCGGCGATGCGCCCCCAATTAATGGAATTCACCGCACCAATGTGGTAAGTTTCCTTGAATGGCAAATCATTGGAGATGGCCTTGACCATGTCCTGACAATCATCAAACACGCCATTGACGGCAATATTGAAAATATTGTCATCCTGCAAGCTGTACATTTGCGCCGTTTGAAACGGTGTCATCTTGCCGCGTGGCGACAGCATGAAGACACGAATGCCCCGCTTGCCGCGCATGGCATATTCTGCCGCAGAACCGGTATCCCCCGAGGTGGCGCCAACAATATTCAGTGTCGAATTGTTCCGCGCCAGCACATACTCAAACAGATGCCCCAGCCATTGCATCGCCACATCTTTGAATGCCAGCGTCGGGCCATTCGACAGGGCAAGCAGATGCAAGCCCGGTTCCAACGTATGTAACGGTGTGATATCGTTCATATCATCACCCGCACGGGCGTACCCAAAAACGTCCGGTGTCCAGGTTTTTTCGATCAGGGCACGCAAATCCTCAACGGGAATGTCATCGGCAAAACGAGACAGAATCGTCACGGCCAGTTCACGATACGTCATGCGCTGCATGGCTGCCAATTCATCCGGGCGAAAAACCGGATATTGGTCCGGCAGATATAATCCACCGTCGCTCGCCAATCCGCCCAACAAAATCTGGCTGAACGTCTGCGCTGGCGCCAACCCGCGTGTACTCACATATTGCATTTTCATTACCCCGCCAACGATTCCAGACGAATACGTGCCACGTCACCAACTAACGCCGGTAAACAACCAATGGCCGCAATAGCCGTATCAATGTGTTTTTCCAGACATTGGTGCGTGAGCATCACAATATCGACCAGACCATTTCCCGCCGCCGATTCCTGCTGTACCATCGCCTCGATGGAAATCCCCGCATCAGCCAATATACGTGTCACTTCGGCCAGTACCCCTGTTTCGTCTTTGGCGGGCAAGCGTAAATAATAGCGGGTACGCACTTCACCCATGGGTAAAATCGGCTCGGCAGACAAGTTTTCCGGCTGAAACGCCAGATGGGGCACCCGATGGTGCGGATCGGCCGTGTGCATGCGCGTCACGTCAACCAGATCCGCTACAATCGAAGACGCAGTTGGCTCCGAACCGGCTCCCGCGCCGTAATACAATGTCACCCCCACCGCATCGCCCTTGACCAAAATGGCATTCATCGATCCATCCACATTGGCAATCAAACGTTTGGCCGGAATCAGGGCAGGGTGCACCCGAAGCTCGATGCCGGCAGAGGTGCGTCTTGTCATCCCCAGCAATTTGATACGATAGCCCAACTGCTCCGCATAACGCACATCGTCACGCGTCAACTGGCTGACACCCTCAATATGCGCCTTGTCAAACTGCATCGGAATGCCGAAGGCCAGCGCTGACAGAATCGTCAGTTTGTGCGCAGCATCGATACCCTCGACATCGAATGTCGGATCTGCCTCGGCATAGCCCTTTTCCTGCGCCAATTGCAAGGCATCCGCAAAACTCGCCCCTTGATCACGCATCTGGGTGAGGATGAAATTGGTCGTACCATTGATAATCCCGGCGATCCACTCGATGCGGTTGGCCGTCAACCCTTCACGTATCGCCTTGATAATCGGGATGCCACCCCCAACCGCCGCTTCAAAAGCAACCGTCACGCCCTTTTGTTGCGCCGCCGCAAAAATTTCCGTGCCATGTTTGGCAACCAGCGCCTTATTGGCGGTCACCACATGCTTACCTGCCGCAATGGCCGCAAAAATCAATTCGCGCGCCAAAGTCTCGCCGCCCATCGCTTCGACCACAATGTCCACATCCGGATTTCGCACCACCACAAAGGGATCGTCGATAATCCGCACAGATGCATCGGTAAATTTTTCCCGCGCACGCGCCACATCCCGCACCGCCGCAACGACCGGCACAATATTCCGCCCGGCGCGGCGCGCAATCTCCGCCGCATTGCGCTGCAATACAGTCAGCGTACCACCGCCGACGGTTCCCAAACCCAAAATTCCTACCCGAACCGGCTTCATTCCTGCCCTCTGATTGTTATGTTCACGCAACAGCGTGCGATTTTCGATATCTTTCCAAAAAGCGGCTAATCCGCCCAATCGCCTCGCGCAACTCGTCTTCATGCGGCAATATTACCACGCGAAAGTGATCCGATTGTGGCCAATTGAAACCACTACCCTGCACCAACAATACCCGCTCTTCCTCCAGCAACTCCAGAATAAATTGCTGGTCATCCGCAATGGGGTAAAACGCCGGATCAAGACGCGGAAAGAGATAAAGAGCAGCCTGCGGCTTGACACAACTGACGCCAGGAATGGCTGAAAGCAACTCCCACGCCAGATCGCGCTGGCGTGCCAACCGACCGCCCGGCGCCACCAGATCATGAATGCTCTGATAACCACCCAATGCTGTCTGAATGGCATATTGTCCGGGCACATTGGCACACAGGCGCATGGAAGCGAGCATGTTGAGTCCTTCGATATAATCCTGTGCACCGCGCTTGTCACCAGAAATCACCAGCCAGCCAGAACGATAACCACAGGCGCGATAATTTTTGGACAGCCCGTTCATGGTAATGCACAACACATCGTCGGCCAGCGCGGCCAGTGACACGTGCTGACAACCGTCATACAACACTTTGTCGTAAATTTCGTCAGCAAAAACAATCAACTGATGCTCACGGGCAATATCCAGGATACCGCGCAGGATTTCCTCGCTATACAAGGCTCCCGTCGGATTGTTCGGATTGATAACCACCACCGCGCGCGTCTGCGGCGTTATCTTGGCGCGCATGTCGGCCAAATCCGGCATCCAACCCGACTGTTCATCGCACAGATAATGCCGTGCCATGCCACCGCCCAAGGTCACCGCCGCCGTCCATAATGGATAATCCGGTGCAGGCACCAGTACTTCATCGCCATTGTTCAGCAATCCCTGCATGACCATCACGATCAACTCGGACACACCATTGCCAATGATGATGTCCTCGATTTGCACACCGACGATCCCCTTGCTCTGGGTATAATGCATGATGGCCTTGCGTGCCGAGAACAGCCCTTTGGAATCACTGTACCCCGACGCATTGGGCAAATTCAGAATCACATCCTGCACGATTTCATCCGGCGCGGTAAAACCGAATGGCGCCGGATTGCCAATATTCAGCTTCAAAATACGGTGACCTTCGTCCTCCATCTGTCGCGCACGCGCCATGACTGGCCCACGAATGTCATAGCACACATCATCCAGCTTGGCGGATTTCTTTATCGTCCACATCATTTTCAGATCTTTCGTCACTTCGCACCCCAAACCGGCAACAGCGCGTCTTTTGCCGCCGTCACAAAAGGTGTAATCTTACCGCGCAACGGCGCACCGCCGCAAATCATGCCACCACAAATCATACTGCCACCAACAATATCGCCGCACAGGAGCAACTTGTGAAATTTCACCTTGACAACAGCGAAGGATTGAATCTGTTCAGTAGTTATGATGCCGAACATGTCGCCATCAACAAACAGCGTTACCCGGCACAACCGATACTGGTCACGCCTGACAGCATCCACACCGATTGGCCCGCCACCAACTTTGCCAGTCTGTGTCCGGCACACTTCGAGTATCTGCTCACACTCGAACCCGAACTGGTATTGCTGGGCACCGGTAACAAAATCCTCTTTCCACACCCATCATTGTTCGCAGCGTTGATACAACACAATATCGGTCTTGAAGTCATGGACAACCAGGCTGCCTGCCGCACTTACAATATTCTGGCCAGCGAGGGCAGACGGGTAGTCGTCGCACTGCTGGCCTCGGCATGAGACCATAAGAGAAAATCGCGCCACGCAGGCGATAACGCAGTTACAAAAAATCTTCCTTGCCCAGTCGGCGCCGGTACAGATGTCGGCGGAACTGTTGCAATGCCTCCGTCTGTATCTGTCGCACCCGTTCGCGACTGATATCCAGCAACAGCGCCATCTCTTCCAACGTCAGCATATCTTCGCCATTAAAACCATACCGACGTTCGATAATCCAACGCTGACGCGGGGTCAACCCCCCCAACCATTCCGCCACAATAGCCTGCGTTTCCTGCCGTCCCACCAAATCTTCCGGCAACGTACCCGTCTCATCCACCAGCAGGTCGCCCAGACTAATGTCGGCATTCATCAATGAGGGCACATCCAACGATAGACAACCGTCATTGAGCCGTAATAACTGCTGCACTTCCGCCAATGGCAAGTCAATCAACTCGGCAATCATCGCGTCGGTGACGGCACCCTCCCCCATCGACAACAAATGTTCGCGCGCACGCAACACGACGTGAATCGATTTGACAATGTGAGTCGGCAAACGCACCGTGCGGGATTGTTCCATCAACGCCTGCTCGACGTGCTGCCGAATCCACCAGGTCGCGTATGTAGAAAAACGGAAACCTCGCTCCGGATCGAACTTCTCCAACGCGTGCATCAAGCCCAAATTGCCTTCATTGATGAGATCCACCAATGGCAACCCTCGCCATTGATAACGGCGAGCGATGCTCACCACCAGACGTAAATTGCTCACCAGCATCCTGTTGCGCGCAGCCAGATCTCCCGATCGATAACACAAAACCAGTTCGCGTTCCTCGCCGGCATCCAGCACCACCCTGACGCCCACATCGCGCATATACCGTTGCAACAAATCCACGGCCGGTTCGTCAGCCGCCACTGGCAACGACTCGCCCAAGGGTGGCGCCAGATCCTCGGAGTAGGCGCCCGGAACAGACTCGTCCGATGCGTTTTGGTTTGGCGTGCGTCCATCCGGCACACGATTTGCCATCCCTTGCACGGGCTGCACATCGTCATATATTACGTTGACAGCCATGAACGGTTACGCCGCGATTATCGCCGCAGCACTCAGGGAGTAACTGCAGGCAGAAATTTCATGGGGTCTACCGGCTGCCCCAATTGCCTGACTTCAAAATGCAACTCCACCCGATCAGCATCACTATCCCCCATTGTGGCTATCTGCTGCCCACGCGTCACAGACTGGCCTTCTTTCACCAGCACTTCTTCATTGTGCGCATAAGCTGTCAAGAAAGTAGCGCTATGTTTGATAATCACCAATTTGCCGTACCCATGCAATCCGGAACCGCTGTACACCACCTTGCCCGCGGCCACCGCATCAACCGGCTGCCCACGCGTACCAGCGATATCAATCCCTTTGCCGTCGATACCCGAACCGCCAAAATTGCTGATGACCTTACCAGCGGTTGGCCACACCCAATCACCGGCGGGCGAAGCTTCTGCTGCCGACTTGCCCGATGCTGTCTGTGGAGCGGATACCGCGGTCGCCGCAGAAGCCGCCGTTGCCGTAGATGGCGCCAGCGTCGATACAGCGCCCGCATCCGCTGCTTCCAGTTGTTTGACCGCCTCAGGCGACCAGCGCAGCTTGACTGCCTGTGGCTGATTGATGGTTGTTACCGCTGCCACCGACTGCGCTGCCACAGCGGGCTGGTTGAGCGGCATGGCCTGCGCAGCACCTGTTGCAGCGCGCTGCTCGCCTGGTGGTTGAATCTGCAACAACTGGCCGACGCGGATATGGTTGATGTCGGTCAAATGATTCCATGTCGCCAAATCGTGATAATCCAAGCCTTTTTCCAGCGCAATGCTATACAACGTATCTCCCTTGCGCACGACATAGCCAGCCGTGCCAGCCGTGCCAGCCGTGCCAGCCGTGCCAGCCGTGACCGGCGACATGGCCGCCGTATGCTGCCCCACAGATTGCGCACCTGCCTGGTTCAAATTCGTCAGTGGTGCCTCCGTGTCTGTGGACGCACAACCCGCCAGCCCCAACATTCCCGCCACGCAAAAAAGCATCCCAGCCAATTTCATCAAGCCACTCCTGTCAACAATGGCACAAAATGCACCATTTCCAGCTCTTGTTCACTAAACACATCCCCCTGACGCTCAATCATCACCAACATTTGCTGCTCACCCACCCCCTTTGGCAACACCATCCGGCCGCCATCGGCCAGTTGCGCCAACAATGCCTGCGGGACATCAGATGCCGCTGCTGCCAGCACGATACCATCGAATGGCGCCATCTCCGGCAAACCCAACTGCCCGTCCCCATGCTTCAATTTGACGTTGCTCAGCCTGAGTTCACGCACTGTGCGTCGCGCCTGTCCAAGCAGGCTGGCAATGCGTTCGATGGAATATACCTCCCGCACCAGTCTGGACAGAACTGCCGCCTGATAACCACAACCGCCACCCACTTCCAATACCCGATGCAATTCACGTCCGTTACGCATGACTTCAATCATGCGCGCCACACTATAGGGTTGCGAAATGGTCTGTCCAAAACCGATCGGCAACGCCGTGTCTTCGTAAGCACGAATCGCCAGCGCTTCACTGACAAAGGCATGCCTCGGCACCTGTGCCATCGCCGAGAGCACCATCATATCCCGAATACCCTGCTCACGCAGGCGTTCCACCATACGCGCACGGGTGCGTTCGGAAGTCATGCCGATTCCGGCAAAACGCGCCATATTCATGGATTCAACCATTCCTGTACTGCCACCAATTGCGCGTAATGCGTCAAATCGATCTGCAGTGGGGTAAGCGAAACGCAACCCTCCGCCACCGCATGAAAATCCGTCCCTTCACCCGCGTCTTGCGCAGCACCTGCAGCACCAACCCAATACACCGTCTGTCCACGCGGATTCTTGCCCGGAATCACCGGTTCTGCCTTGTGGCGCCGCCCCAGGCGCGTATGACGGATGCCGCACAAATCATCATACGGAACATCGGGCACATTCACATTCCACAGCGCCGCTTGCGGAAAAGGTTGGCGCTGCAGCCGTTGCACCAAATCGAGCGTCACCCGTGCAGCGGTATCGAAATGATTACCGCCTTCCGCTACCAATGACACGGCCAACGATGGAATCCCCAACAAAAACCCTTCCGTGGCTGCCGCCACGGTACCGGAATACACCGTATCATCCCCCATATTGGCCCCATGATTGACGCCGGAAATCACCATGTCCGGCAATACCTCCAGTATTCCGGTCACGGCCAGATGCACGCAATCCGTTGGCGTTCCATTGACATAATGGAACCCATTGTGGGCCTGTCGCATCGTCAGCGGACGATCGAGCGTCAACGAATTGCTGGCCCCGCTGCGATCGCGCTCGGGAGCCACCACCGTAATTTCGGCCACAGCAGACAAAACCTGCGCCAACACCGCCAATCCGGGCGCAAAATAGCCATCATCGTTACTCAACAAAATTCGCATGACACGGTGACCATAACAGATTTATTCAGACAAGTACTTAACCCGGATTCATTCCCGCTTGATTGCGCCCACAACTCGGCGGAGCAAATCAGTGCTTTCTCATCATCAGGCAAGCTGCTATTCAAAGCGGGCATTCTACCCTGATACGGCCGCGTTGTGATGCGCATCATCATGAATCATCCGGGGACAATCAGCGTCACGGCGGCAGCTCCACATTCGCCACCCCATGCGGCACATGACCGGTCGCGACATGCTGGCTCGCACTTTCGCAATGTCCCTTCTGATCGTCAAAAAAGATATCTGCGCCAAACGCACGCAAAAATTCGCCCTTGGGCAAACCGCCCAGAAACAACGCCTCGTCAATACGGATTTTCCACGCCCGCAAGGTACGAATAACCCGTTCATGTGCGGGTGCCGAACGCGCTGTAACCAGCGCAGTCCGCAACGGCGATTCACCTTCCGGATAGCTGGACTGGATACGATGCAGCATGGACAAGAACTCCTTGAACGGCCCGCCACTCATCGGTTGCCGGGCGGACAGAAACTCGCTGCGCTCAAACGCATCCAGACCTTCCGTGCGATAAATCCGCTCCGAGTCATCGGCAAACAAGACCGCGTCACCGTCAAAAGCAATGCGCAACAGCGGCGAAGCAGCATGACTACCCACCGCAGAGGGCAAAATGGTGGCCGCAGCATACCCGGCTGCCAGCGCACTTCGCACGTCCTCCGGGTTTGCCGACAGGAACAAGTGCGCGCCGAACGCTGCCACATAACGATGCGTACTTTCGCCGCGCGTAAATGCCGCGCGGCGAATATCCAGATGATAATGCTGAATGGCGTTAAAGATACGCAGGCCGGTATCCGCGCTATTACGCGACAACAGAATGACCTCGACGACAGGTTCGCTGTCCGGTTTGTTGAGCGCCAACAATTTTGTCACCAGCGGAAACGCAATGCCAGGCGACAGCACTTCTTCTTCGTGCGCCACCTGATAATGATGATATGCCTCGACCCCCTGCTGTTCGAAAATCTGATGGCTGGCGTCCAGATCAAACAAGGCTCGTGACGAAATCGCCACCACCAATTGACCGTGAAAAGGATGCGCGGCTGCCGTATGCAGATTTACCTTGTCGGTTGTCATGACGTTCCCATCAATCCCAAACGGTTCAACGCCAACGAAACAGCGGCCGTGCGTGTCTCCACATCCAGTTTGACGAAAATATGCTCCAGATGCTTATCCACCGTTCGCGGACTGCTGCCCAGCACCTCGCTGATATCACGATTGGTTTTGCCGCACATCACCCAATACAGAACTTCCGCCTCACGCGGCGTCAACCTGAGTGTACGCAACAACGCGTCAATCATTTGCTGCGGATTGTCTTCGCGGACGCCAATCATCCAATCACCGCTGCTGGTGCGTTCAATCACGTTGAACACCAAATAACCATTCTGCCAATTCAGTTTGAGCGCAACAGCCCCATTACCGCCATCTTCATTATCGGCCAGATTATCGAGCAGCCAATCGAGCAATTGTTGGCGCCAGATATCCTCTTCCTCGGCACGCCAAAAACGGCGCGTCATTGGTGTCTGCCAATGGATTTGTCCGGTCAAACCATTCATGACGAACACAGCCTGCCCCATCGCATCCAGCACAGAGCACGATTCACAAAACTGGCGTGCACGCCGGACATGGGCATTGATACGCGCCATGACCTCACCCACACGCACCGGTTTGGTCACATAATCCGTCCCGCCGGCGGCAAATCCTGCCACCACGTCATCCGTTTCAGCCAAACCCGTCATGAAAATAACCGGCAAGTCGCGGGTCAGCACATTTTCCCGTAACCGGCGACACACCTCAAAGCCATCCATGCCCGGCATGACCACATCCAGCAGTATCGCGTCAGGCAAGATTTTCTCCACCACATGCAGGGCTGACTCACCATTGGTTGCCACATACACCTCGCAACCGGAGGCATCGAGCGTTTCATGCAACAGGGCCAGATTTTCCGGCACATCATCCACAATCAGGATTTTTATCACGGGCTGCAATGCCTGCGTGTTACTGACAACCACCCATTTTCTCCCCGGATACGATTCCCGTCATGTTTTCTGCCAACAACCGTTTCATGGCATCAAAAGCAAAATTCCGCAAAAATCCGCGCATAGTGCGCACAAAACCGGCATAATCCTCCCCTGATGCTTCGATTTCATCGAGTTTATCGGCGATACCGCGAGTATGCCCCAACTCCAGCAGTTCCTGCAATTCCCTGCACAGCTTTTCTGGTGGACACAACAATACGGGTGTCTCGACAAATTCCTCCATCAATTCTGCTTCGGCCACCCAAGTCAAGTGCAAGTTTTCGCCCAGCCAGTCCAACAGCACCTCAAAACGAAGCGGCGTCTGAAAAAACTGGACGCCCGGCCAATGTATTTCCGTTTGTCGCCGATCGTTTTCACCCACATATATCGACACTACCGCCACCGGAACCCCTGATGCCCATTGCCGGACATGCTGCAACACATGCCATGCCATCCGATCCGGCAAATCACCATTTAACAGCACCACATCCGGTATGACACCCACTCCACCCACAAAGGCTTCTGCCTGTTGTATCGCCAACGCAAACCCCATGCTGGACAATCTGTCTGCAACCCAGGCATAACCAAGCCTTGCGTCATCGAGCAGCAAGACCGACCTGCGTCCACCCACATAAGCCAGACGGTGCCTGAATTGCGGCAGCAACAATACCTCCTGCTGCGCCGACCATTGCGACAATGGCAAGCTCACGTCAACACGGGTTCCCTGGCCGACGGCACTGGACAATTCGAGCGTCCCGCCCATACATTCGGCAAGCATTTTACTGATGCCAAGCCCCAACCCCGTCCCGGAGAATTGTCCATCACCCCGCGCCACAAACGGGTCAAACAACCGCGGCAACTGCTCTGCCGCAATACCAATTCCCGAATCCTGTATCAGAAATACAGCCAGCCCGTTTTGATAACGCACCAAAAACCTGACTTCACCCTGTTCAGTAAACTTGATAGCGTTACCAAGCAGATTAATCAATATCTGCCTTACCCGCTGTTCATCGCCTTTCACCTGCAATGGCAATGCGCGATCGGCCTCAAACTGAAAATGTAATGCTTTTCCCCGCGCCTGCAAAGCAAACATGTGCACCAATTGTTCCAGCAACACATGAAAGTCAAACGGATGATTGAGCAACTTCAAGTGCCCGCTTTCAATACTGGCGATATCGAGCGAATTTTCTACCAGCGCCAACAGATGCTCGCTGCTTTGCTGAATGGTTTTGATGGCCTGTTTACGGTGAGGGGGTATGCGGGCATCGTGCCATAGCAGCTCCGCATATCCCATGATACTGTTCAATGGTGTGCGCAACTCGTGACTCATGGTGCGCAAATAACGGGTTTTGGCTTCGCCAATATGTTTTTCTTGTTCACCTGCGCGCTGCAGCGCCATTTCCAGATGACGTCGCCGACCGATTTCCCGCAGCAACAAACGATTGCGCCAACGAATCTCGGCCTGAAAACGTCGTTCACACCCGCTTTGCCACACCAAAGCCATCTTCGCCGCCGCCATCACCACCGCCGACAGCCACCCCCACAGCCCATCACCCAATCCGCCGCGCACAAACCTTCTGTGAACGGAAGGCAGACGATAACGCCACACGTGGCCCGTTGCCTGCGCCATCACGACCTCTCGCACCAGCCTGGCGTTAACGATATCACGGTATGGCGTCACTTCTCTTCTTCATAATACCGATCACCCGTCAGGGGGTTTTCCATCACGCGCATCCTCCGCCCGGTTTCCGGGTCTTCGAAAACCTCGTCTGTCTTCACCAATCCGTCGCCACGCAAAGACTGCCGATATGTCGAGCGCTCCCACACAATCGCCAACAACAATAAACCGGGAATCAACAACAAATGCACCGCTGACAGCTGACCAAGCAAAGCCAGCGCCACCCCAATCGACATCAAACCCGCCAGCGCCACGACAACCCACTTTTTCATTTAAAAAACACCGGATCGCCGGACGACGATGCTTCATCCAGCACGACAGCCGTTCCATAGGCGACAATTTCACTCATCATCTGACCCATTTCGCTGGAATCAAAACGCATCATGATGACCGCATTGGCGCCCATCAGCGAAGCATTACGCGCCATACGATCAAGTGCATGACGCCGGGCTTCTTCCAGCATGGCCGTATACTCGACAATCTCGCCGCCCAGTATGGTGCGCAAAGACGCCAGAAAATTGCCGCCTATCCCGCGTGAACGCACCGTCACACCAAAAACCTGCCCCAGCACTTTCTTTATCTGGCGGCCGGCAACATTTTCCGTCGTCACGATCAACATAGAGCGCTCTTCCTGCAAACGGTTATGACGTCAATTCAGCATCGTATCAATCATCAAAAACGGGAAACGACAGGAATCGTGGCATCGACGACGACATGATGCAGCGGGACGACCATGTCCACCCCCCGTCTGGTCAACACAACGTGGTGCGGATACACCGCTTTCAGCACCAACTCTGGTGTCAATTGTGCGCCCGCAGCGACGGTTTGCGTTTTACCGTCAACGGTCAGAATAGCATAACCGCCATGCGATGGCGCATGGGAAAACACGCCATCCAGCACGATGTCATCGGCTACTGTCGGTACCGTGGCCAACTGAAACAGGTGCGCCTCCAGAATGGATTGGGCAGGGTTGGCAATCACTTCGTTGTCAACCGATAGCGCACCCGTCGTCGCAGGGGCCCAGAACACCCATGTCCAGTGCGCCGCGCTGACAGCAAGTGCCGCCAACAACCCCAAATTCAGCAACATCGACAGCGGACGGACAACAGGCAAATAGAACATATGTCAACTTTCATTCCTGAAATTCAAGTCTGGATTTTGCGCCGAAGCGGCTGTTTGAGCAAGACAGTTCAATGTCTCTCCATGCATCTTTTTTCAATCTTTTTCAATACGTTCAACGCGGGACGCTCACCAGCGCCATGCGAGCGGCAATGGTCGCAGTATGGTGACGCAACCAGCGACTGTTACGGTGGTCATCAAAATAACGCGGATTGGGTATCATGGCAGCAAGCCGTGCGCTGTCATTATTACTTAACAAAGCCGGGGCAAGATGAAAATAATGATGGGATGCCGCTGCCACACCAAACACCCCATTCCCCCATTCAATAACGTTAAGATAAATTTCCAGAATGCGGCGTTTACTCATCGTTTTCTCCAGCATGAGCGTCACCAACGCTTCTTCCAGCTTACGCCCCGGCGTACGGTGCTCGGAGAGCAGAAGGTTTTTGGCGAGCTGCTGACTGATGGTAGAGCCCCCCGCAACAATTCTGCCCCGTTGCCAATCCTTGCGGGCAGCAAGCTGGATGCCATCCCAGTCAAAACCGTGATGATGCAGAAAATTGCTGTCCTCGCCCGCGATGACTGCCCGTTTGACCGAACCGGCAATATGGTCATACCCCACCCACTGATGCACAAGCTGTGCGTGAGGATTGGTCTGACGCATTTGTTGCAAGCGCTCCCGCATCAACGCCGTCACATCCGGATTGTGGTCAACCCACCACAAGACATGGGCAAACAACCATAATTGATAACCCAACAACGCCGCCAGCAGCGTCAATAGCCCCCGTGTCAGCCAATACCGCATCGTGCGCCTAGCCACGCAAACGTGCGCGCAATTGTTGCAATACCGGAGCGGTTTCCGGTGTCTCTCCCCGCCAGAGCGCAAACGACAGGGCGGCCTGTTCGACCAGCATGCCCAATCCGTCAGACATTCGACTGGCGCCATGTTCACGCGCAACAGCAAGAAAAGCGCTGGCAGCATCGCCATACATCATGTCGTATGCCAGACTGCCGTCGGCAAACAACCCCGTCGGCAACAAAATGGATTCACCGGCCAGACTCGCCGCTGTCGCATTGATGACACAATCGAATGCCTGCCCGGTCAATTGTGCCAACTCGTGCGCCTCGATGCGTCCCAGACCCGACAACTGCTGCGTCAATTCCTGCGCCCGCGCTGTGGTACGGTTGACAACGACCAGTTGCGCAGGCCGCTCGGCCAGTAATGCCACCGCAGCGCCACGGGCAGCCCCCCCGGCACCCAACAACAAAATACGCGTGCCTGCCGGATGAAAATCGAGATTCCTGCATAAATCATTCACCAACCCGGCGCCATCTGTATTATCGGCTTCCAGACCATATTCCGTGAACAGTAAAGTGTTGGCCGCTTGCGCCAGACGCGCGCGCGGATGATGGATGTTCGCCAGCGCAAAAGCGGTCTGTTTGAACGGAACCGTCACATTCGCACCCTGACCACCCCGCGCACGAAATTGCGCCAGCGTACCGGCAAAATCATCCAAAGGCGCCAACAGGCGTTCGTATCGCACATCCTGTCCGGTTTGCGCCGCGAAAGCAGCATGGATGAAAGGAGAGAGCGAATGCTCCACCGGGTGTCCAATGACAGCGTAGAGAGTTGGCACAATGGTTCATCTGAAATATCAAACTGATGCGCCATTCTAGCCCAAGCCATCAGGGCAGGAAAGCGAATTTGCACAATGGTGATACAACACTCTTTACAAACATTCGCGCTCAGCGCATCATTCGCACTGAATGATCGGCTTGGTCTTTGTGCAAGCAAATCTGCGCTGCTACTGACCTTGTATGTTTTACAGGGAAATTTTATAAAAATGTGACGCAATGACGCATGCGCCAAATAAAATTTCCATACAGAACAACAAATGCGGAACAACGGGCAAGTACGGACTGATTTCGATTGACGAAAAAACCGAGGTGCCGGTAAAAAACATATCGTCAATCTGCCAGAGAGCCTCTGACAAAAGAGTACCAATTCATGATGACAGCAATTAATGACAGACAATTTTGAACGCGCCCTTGAATCCATCCGGATTTAACGGTAAATTTCCAACCCGCCATCAGTAAAACACGGAAAGTACTTTATGTCCGCCACCCCTGCGCAGATCGCCCTGACCGGACTCGCTCGCGCACTAGTCAATCAGCGCTGGCTCACTGAAGAAGAAGCTGAAAACTTGCTGCATCAAAGCAAAACGGCAGAAGATGGTTTTGTCAGTTGCGTCATCAACCAGAAAAAAATCAAGCCAGCCAAACTGGCCGAATTCGCTGCGGCAGAATTCGGCTTCCCTTGTCTGAACCTGTCTGCCATCGACCCGGAAGTCATCCCGAAAAAAGCGCTGGAAGCCAAATTAATGCGCGCCCGGCGCGTATTACCGTTGTATCTGCGCGGCAACCGCCTGTCATTGGCAGTATCCGACCCGACCAATCTGCAAGCCATCGATGAAGTCAAATTCCAGACCAATCTGGCGGTCGATATCATCGTCGTCGAAGACGACAAACTGGGCAAACTGATTCAACAAATCACCGAACACGATGCCAATGTCCTGGCCGAAATCAACGCGGAAGAACTGGCGCTCGATTTTGCCGACAGCGACGAACAGAAACCTGCCGAAGCCGATACCGACATCGATGACGCACCTATCGTGCGTTATCTGCAAAAAATCCTGATGGACGCCATCAACGACGGCGTGTCGGATATTCACTTCGAGCCTTACGAAAAATACTATCGCATCCGTTACCGACTGGACGGCATTCTGCATGAAGTGGCGCAACCACCGCTGGCCATCCGGGATAAACTCTCTTCCCGCATCAAAGTCATTTCCAAGCTGGATATTTCAGAAAAACGCGTACCGCAAGATGGCCGCATGAAACTGGTGCTGTCACGCAATCGCGCCATCGACTTTCGTGTCAGCACGCTGCCTACGCTATATGGCGAAAAAATTGTCATGCGTATTCTTGATCCGACCAGCGCAACCCTCGGCATCGACGCGCTCGGCTACGAAGAGCATCAAAAAAAGCTTTTGATGGACGCCATCAACCGTCCATATGGCATGATTCTGGTCACCGGTCCCACCGGTAGCGGAAAAACCGTTTCGCTCTATACCTGCCTGAACATACTCAACAAACCTGGTATCAATATTTCAACGGCAGAAGACCCGGCAGAAATCAATCTGCCCGGAGTGAACCAGGTCAACGTCAACGAGAAAGCCGGTCTCACCTTTTCTGCCGCGCTCAAATCGTTTCTGCGACAAGATCCGGACGTCATCATGGTCGGCGAGATCCGCGATCTGGAAACCGCAGAAATTGCCATCAAAGCGGCTCAAACCGGTCACATGGTACTCTCCACCCTGCACACCAACGATGCACCTTCCACGTTGACGCGCATGCTCAATATGGGCATCGCACCGTTTAACATTGCCTCCAGTGTCATGTTGGTTACCGCCCAACGGTTAGCGCGTCGCCTGTGCAAATGCAAACAACCCATCGACATTCCCAAACCCGCCCTGCTGCGCGCCGGATTCCAGGAAAAAGAACTCGATGACAGTTGGCAACCATACCATGCCGTTGGCTGTGAATTATGCAAAAATACCGGCTACAAGGGACGGGTTGGCATTTATCAGGTCATGCCGATTACCGATGCCATGACACGCATCATCATGAACAACGGAAACTCCATCGACATTGCTGATCAGGCGCGGCGAGACGGCGTAGAAGACCTGCGCCGCGCCGGGCTTAATAAAGTCAAAATGGGATTGACCTCGCTGGAAGAAATCGAATCTGTCACCAATGAATGACGCACCTCATGACAATATTCGTCGCACGACAAAATAATACTGCCCAATGACGCCAAACGGGCAACCGGAGGAAAACCATGGCCGTTGCAAAAACAAGCATCAAACCCCTGCCAAAATCCGGGCAGAAAGACACCGCCTTTAGCTGGGAAGGCACCGACAAATCCGGCAAAAAAGTGCAGGGTGAACTGCTTGCCGCCAGCGAAACCGTCGCCAGATCCAATCTGCGCCGACAAGGTATCGCATTACAGAAGCTGCGCAAAAAATCCGCCATCAACCGGCGTGGCAAGAAAATTTCCGGGAAAGACATCGCCATGTTCACCCGTCAATTATCCACCATGATGAAATCCGGCGTCCCATTGTTGCAATCCTTCGATATCGTCATCAAAGGCCATGCCAACCCCACTGTACAAGCCTTGTTGCTCTCGATCAAAACCGACATTGAGGGCGGCAACAGCCTGAGTCAGGCCTTTGGCAAACACCCGCTTTACTTCGATAACCTGTATATCAACCTCATCCATGCCGGTGAACAGGCCGGTATCCTCGATCAAGTGCTTGAACGGATTGCCTCCTATCAGGAAAAAACCATCGCCATCAAAGGCAAGATCAAATCGGCGTTGTTTTACCCGATTTCCATTATCATCGTCGCTTTTGTCATCACCGCCATCATCATGCTGTTCGTGGTTCCCGCTTTCAAACAACTGTTCACCAGTTTTGGCGCCAACCTGCCCACGCCTACGCTCATCATGATGGACATTTCCGATTTCTTTGTCCATTACTGGTGGCTGATTTTCGGTAGTCTGGGTGGTGGCATCTGGTTTTTTTTCTACACATGGAAACGCTCTCGCCCCATGCAAGAAGTAATGGATCGCCTGATGCTGAAACTACCCATCTTCGGCCCTGTGCTGGAAAAAGCAGCCATTGCACGCTGGACGCGCACCCTCTCCACCATGTTTGCTGCCGGTGTCCCGTTGGTGGAAGCGCTCAACTCGGTGGCCGGTGCGTCAGGCAACATCATTTTCTATGATGCTACGCAGAAAATCCGCAATGAAGTCACCACAGGCATCAGTCTCACCATCGCAATGCAAAACGTCGGCATCTTCCCCAACATGGTGCAACAAATGGTTTCCATTGGCGAAGAATCCGGCTCGCTGGACAGCATGTTGTCCAAGGTTGCCGACTTTTACGAAGCCGAGGTCGATGATGCTGTTGCGGCACTGTCCAGCCTGATGGAACCCATCATCATGGTGGTGTTGGGTGGCCTCATCGGCAGCATGGTCGTCGCCATGTATCTGCCCATCTTCAAAATGGGTAGTGTGGTTGGATAATTTCTTGCAACCCTTGTTTTCCCATCCGGCATTGCTGGTTGGGTTGTGCGGCTTGTTGGGATTGGTGGTCGGCAGTTTTCTGAATGTTGTCATTTACCGCCTGCCCAAAATCCTTGAGCGCGAATGGCGGGCGCAATGCGCTGAACTCAATGGCGTCGCGCTGCCGGATGAACCCTTTCTGTCGCTGTCTCGCCCGGCATCAGCCTGTCCACATTGTGCACGCCGGATACGTGCCTGGGAAAACATCCCCGTCGTCAGTTTTCTGTGGTTGCGTGGCCGTTGCGCTGGCTGCCAACAACCCATCCACTGGCGTTACCCGGCTATCGAACTTCTGACGGCAGGTTTATCGCTCGCCGTTGCCCTGCATTTTACACAACCGCAACAACTACTGTTTGTCCTGCCATTTGTCTGGGCGCTGATCGCGTTAACCTTTATCGACCTGGATACCCAATTGCTACCGGACAGCATTACCTTGCCGCTGCTCTGGGCTGGATTGCTCATCAACCTGAACCACGGTTTCGTGCCGCTGTCGTCTGCCGTCAGCGGAGCCGCAGCGGGCTACCTGTTGCTGTGGAGCATATATCAGGGATTTCGTCTGCTCACCGGTAAAGAAGGCATGGGCTATGGTGATTTCAAACTGCTGGCAGCCGTCGGCGCATGGTTAGGTTGGCAAATGTTGCCAGCCGTCCTGCTCTTGTCTTCCCTGACCGGCGCTATAATCGGCATCGCACTGATGCTGTTTGGCGGACACCAGCGCAACACACCGATTCCATTTGGCCCCTATCTGGCTGGTGGCGCCCTCATCGCGCTGTTTTGGGGCAACGCCATCAATACCCAATGGCTGCATCTGACTATCTGAACAATATCATCGGACTGACTGGCGGCATCGCCTCCGGCAAAAGTCTGGTCGGCCGATTGTTTTCCCGCCTTGGCGTCCCGGTGACGGATACGGACGACTACGCCCACGCATTGACTGCTCCGAATGGATTGGCCATCCCCGCCATCCTGGACGCTTTTGGCACCGAAAGTTTGGACGATCAGGGTGCCATGCACCGTGCGCGCATGCGGGAACGCATTTTTAACGACCCGCAAGCCAAACAGCAACTGGAACACATTCTGCACCCGCTTATCCTGCAAGAAAGTCGGCGGCGATTACAAGGACATGCCAGCGCCCCATATCAAATACTCATTGTTCCATTACTGTTCGAAACCAGCCACTTTTTACCGCTGGTCAATCGCACACTGGTCGTGGATACCGAACCAGAGCAACAAATTTCCCGCGCCATGTCACGCAGCCAATTGGACCGAGCGATGGTGCAGCGCATCATGGCGCAACAATTATCGAGACAACAACGTCTTGCGCGCGCAGACGACATCATCGACAACCGAACTGATGAAAGCCATCTATGGCAGCAAGTCGCTCGTCTGCATGAAAAATACCTGTCTCTTGACAGCGCAACCCGATGACACCCGCGTTCTGGGATAGCATTTGCTGTTCTGCCCGGTTCGTGTCAGAATTAGCCATTGATATTGCCTCGACCCGCCACCGTTCGTGATTATCTACGAGTATCCGCTGAATGAACACATCCGCACACTGCTCAAGCTGGAGCGGTTGTTCCAGCAAGCTTTACGTCTGATCCAGATTGACGACGTACTGTTGCAACAGACAGCGCTGTTTCACTTGTTTGACTTGTTCGAAATCACCGCCAGAAATGAAATTCGCACCGATTTGCAAATGGAACTCTCCCGCCAGCAACAAATGGCTGACGTCGCCCCAGACAGCGCCCTCGCGCTAAACCATGCCGCCCATGCCCTGCACAACCTGCCCGGCAGGCTTGATCAGGCATTGCGTGAGCAGGAGTGGTTGTCGATGCTCAAACAACGCGCCAACATCCCTGGTGGAGTCAACAG
Source organism: Pseudomonadota bacterium (assembly GCA_021790515.1). GTDB lineage: Bacteria > Pseudomonadota > Gammaproteobacteria > Burkholderiales > Sulfuriferulaceae > Sulfuriferula. The sequence continues at coordinate 4,881 of JAJYHV010000057.1, read as the reverse complement.
TTTTGATATTCCCTGTTTCCATCACTGGCAACACTTGCCTGCCGCACAACGCCGTGCCGACCTGATCAACTGGATATCCCCCCTGCTGCCTATTTATCAGGCGCTAAACATCGTCCTGCAAAGTCTGCGGGAAAACAGCAGGCCGGAAACGCGCATTGCCCGTCAGGGATTCCACCAACAGATGCTCAGCGACAAAAACATCCGTCTGCTTCGTATCGGCATCGCCCGCAACACCGAATGGATACCGGAAGTCAGCGCCAGTCGGCACGCCATCACCATTCGTTTTGTGTCCACCTTGCCCGTTGGCACCGGCAATACCGTCACACCCGATATAGAATTTCAGTTATGTCTATGCCAAACATGACCATACGCACCGTTGCCTGTCCAACCTGCCGACGTGACGTCATCTGGGACGCCAGAAATCCATATCGACCGTTTTGTTCCAAACGCTGCCGCACCGCAGATCTGGGCGCATGGGCAGAGGAGCGCTACAGCATCGCCAGCCGCCATCCGGACGACGGCGATGACGAACAACCGGTGGACGGGTCTGCCTGAGACACTGCCGATTCATTCTCACATGACTGCGCGCCGAAACAATCACACTGCGCGCAATACCTCAACCCCGGTCTGGCGTCCCAATATCAGGATATCTGCCGGTCGGTGTGCAAACAAACCATTCGTCACCACGCCGACAATCTGGTTGAGCATGGTTTCCAGCTCTGGTGGGTTCAGGATACTCAATCCCGACACATCCAGAATCACGTTGCCATTGTCGGTCAAAAATCCTTCCCGCAATACGGGTTGCCCACCCAGTTTGACCAACTGCCGTGCAACGTAACCACGCGCCATCGGAATGACTTCCACCGGCAGAGGAAACTGCCCCAGCACATCGACCAGCTTGGTCTCGTCCGCCAGGCAAATGAATTGCCGACTGCTCGCTGCCACGATCTTTTCCCGTGTCAGTGCGCCACCGCCACCTTTAATCATGTGCAAATGACGGGTAATTTCATCTGCGCCATCGACATAAACATCCATCTCGCCGACCGCGTTCAAATCCAGCACCGGAATACCGTGTCCACGCAAACGCTGCGCTGAGGCTTCGGAACTGGCGACTGCGCCATCAATTTTCCCCTTGATTTTTGCCAATTCATCAATAAAGAAATTGGCAGTAGACCCTGTTCCCACCCCAATGACACCTTGCGGCACGAACGCAATCGCCGCACGCGCTACTGCCTGTTTCATGGCATTCTGATCCATCTGTCATCCCCACAACATAAATTGAAAGATTCTCCTGCGAAGGATACCGCCAAAATCACATTTCCACAAATCCATCAGGTCTGATAACCTAGTCGATATTATCAGCGTTTTTATTCAACCACCATCTCTCCGCCAGCAAACAGCCAAAACCATGCAATATCCAGATTACGACTACCTGACTGCCATTCTCACTGCCCGCGTGTATGAAGTCGCCCACGAATCCCCACTGGAACGTGCACCTAACCTGTCCGCCCGCATGGGCAACCATATCTGGCTCAAACGCGAGGACCTGCAACCGGTTTTTGCCTTCAAATTGCGTGGTGCCTATAACAAAATGGCCGGCCTGTCTGCCGACGCCCTGGCTGCCGGCGTCATTACCGCTTCAGCAGGCAACCATGCCCAAGGCGTTGCACTGGCCGCGCAAAAACTCGGTTGCCATGCCACCATCGTCATGCCCACCCCGACACCACAGATCAAGGTTCAAGCCGTACGCGCACGGGGTGCCGAAACCATTCTTCACGGCGACACCTACGACGATGCCTATGCCTATGCGCTGCAGCTGGCTGTCAAAACCGGCGCTACCTACGTCCATCCGTATGATGATCCTGCCGTGATTGCCGGTCAGGGCACCATTGCCATGGAAATCTTGCGTCAGCACAGCGCCCCGATTGATGCCATCTTCGTCCCTGTGGGTGGTGGCGGGCTGATTGCCGGCATGGCAGCCTATGTCAAACGACTCAAACCCGGCATCAAAATCATCGGTGTCGAACCGGAAGACGCCGACGCCATGGCGCAATCCCTGGTTGCCGGACAACGTGTCCTGTTACCACAAGTAGGTATATTTGCCGATGGTGTCGCCGTCAAACAGGTCGGTGAAGAAACCTTCCGCCTGGCACAGCAATACGTTGATGAAGTCTTGCGGGTGAACAATGACGCCATCTGTGCCGCCATCAAAGATGTATTTGAAGATACCCGCTCCATTCTGGAGCCTTCCGGCGCACTGTCCGTTGCCGGAGCCAAGTTGTGGTGCGCCCGCGAACAATTGAGCAACGCCACCGTCATCGCCATCGCCAGTGGTGCCAACATGAATTTTGACCGTTTGCGCCACATCGCAGAACGTGCCGAACTTGGTGAACGTCGAGAAGCCATTCTGGCCGTAACCATCCCCGAACGCCCCGGCAGCTTCAAAACCTTTTGCTCCTTGCTTGGCACCCGCAACATCACTGAATTCAATTACCGCTATGCCAACCAGCAAGCAGCCCACGTGTTCGTCGGTCTGCAAATCACCAGCGGTGACTCGGTTGGCACATTGATTAGCCGCCTGCATCAGGAAAAACTCACTGCGATAGATCTTACTGACAACGAAATGGCCAAACTGCATGTCCGCCATCTGGTCGGTGGGCATGCACCGCAGGCCAAAAATGAACGTATTTACCGTTTTGAATTTCCCGAACGCCCCGGTGCACTGATGCAGTTCTTGAACACGCTTGGCGAACGCTGGAACATCAGCCTGTTTCATTACCGCAATCATGGCGCCGATTACGGACGGGTGCTGACCGGCATTCAAGTACCGCCCGAGCAATACACTAATTTGACAGCATCGCTTGATGCGCTGGGTTATCCATGGCAGGATGAAACCGACAACATCGCTTACCGACTGTTTTTGGCCTGACCATTACCTTTTGACACCAACTGCCATGCGTTACTTTATCGCCTGCCTCACCGTTTTTCTCACCGTTTTTCTCACCGTCCTGCTCACAAGTCACCAGGCGCACGCCGATGAAACATCCGATTTTCTGGCCGCACGTGCCGCTTTCCGCGCTGGCAATGCCGACAAACTGGATGAATACGCCACCCGACTGCAAGACTCCATTCTGGTGTCATGGGTTGAATATTGGCAATTGAGTTTGCGGCTCGGTAACGCCACCCCGGAAGACATCAACGACTTCATCAATCGCCATGCCGATTCACCTCTGGCTGCCCGCTTGCGCAATGACTGGTTACGTCAACTCGCTTCACAGCAAAACTGGGCGGCATTCATGTCCAGCTATAGTACGCTTGAAGCCACGGATCAAAGCTTGCAATGCGATGCATGGCAGGCCGAGCACGTGCTGCATGACGCCGTCCCGCCTGCCGAAGCGCTAACGCTCTGGCGCGCAGGCACAATGCTTCCTGCCGCCTGCAATCAGTATTTCGATGCTCTCACGGCAGACCACATGTTAAACGCCGATTCCACTTGGCAACGCCTGCGGCAAGCCATGTTTCGCGGCGATGTCACCACCGCCCAAATGGCCGCCAGTGATTTACCAATCGACACCGCACCAACGCCGCAGCAACTCGATGAAGCAGTCGATCACCCGGAAAACCTGTTAAAAGTTCCCCACGCCTTCGCCAACCGTGCCGATCAGGAAATCGTGCGCTATGCATTGGACCGACTCGCCCACCGCGATGCACAGCAAGCATTCCAATACTGGCAAGACTGGCAAAGCCAATTCAGCGAACCCGTCCGCAGCGAAATCTGGACGGATATCGCCACACGCGCCAGCCAGCAACACCTGCCCGAAGCCCTGTCGTGGTTTGCCCACGCAGGCAACATTCCTGTTGACGACACCACCCTGGCCTGGAAAACCCGTGCCGCCCTGCTCGCAGGCAACTGGGAAATCGTGCGGCAAAGCATCCTCGCCATGCAACCTGCTTCCCGCGCCAAACCGGCCTGGCGCTACTGGCTGGCACGCAGCGACCGTATGCTGGGCGACAGACAGGCCGCCAACCTGTTGTTGCTCCCCTTATCGAATGAATTTTCCTTCTATGGCCTTCTGGCACAGGAAGACTTGGGCGTGGTAGCCAGTGCCCCTGCCGCCGATGTTTATCCTTCCGATGACGAAATTCGCGCCGTCAGCCAGATGCCCGGTATCGCGCGTGCGCTGCTGCTCTATCAAATGGGCCTGCGCGGCGAAGCCACGCTGGAATGGCGCTGGAGCAGCCAAAACTTCACCGATCACCAACTGCTCGCCGCTGCAATACTGGCGCGTAACGCACGCTGGCTGGATTGCGCCATCAACACCGCCGATCGCTCGCACGAGCATAATCTTGCCCTGAGTTTTCTGTCCCCCTACCACAACATCGCCCACAGCTATGCTGAACAATACCAGCTCAATGAAGCCTGGGTATATGGCCTTATCCGCCAGGAAAGCCGCTTCATCAGCTATGCCCATTCAGGCGTTGGCGCCTCCGGGCTGATGCAGGTCATGCCATCCACCGCGCGCTGGATTGCGCATCGACTGCATATTCGCCACTTTCATCCGTCACGCCTGTCCGAACCTGATGTCAGCCTGCATTTTGGCATGTTTTATCTGAAAACGATTTTGACGCGCCTTGGCAACTCGGACGTGCTGGCAACTGCCGCCTACAACGCCGGCCCGCGACGTGCGCTGCACTGGCAACCAGCCTATCCGATCGAAGGGGCCATCTACGCCGAGACCATTCCGTTTAGTGAAACCCGTGATTATGTCAAAAAAGTTTTTGCCAACAGCGTGTTCTACGCCCGCCGTTTCAACCAGCCGGATACATCGCTCAAATCACGGCTTGGCATCATCAACAACAATCTCTCTTTGCCTTGTGCCA